>CAUYXQ010000065.1:0-7341 GCA_963577015.1 Candidatus Thalassarchaeaceae archaeon | reverse complement strand
TTGCAGAGCGAAAAAATATGGCCTATATGGGTACAGTGATATCTTCTGGGCGGGCACTCGGTGTGGTTTGTAATACCGGGATGTCGACAGAATTAGGTAAAATCGCCAGTGATATCGCCTCAGCAGAAACCCCCAAAACCCCTCTTGAATTAAAATTGGAAAGCCTTGGTAAATTTCTTGGTTTTATTGCCTTGGTCGTGGCGGTATTGCTGGTTTCAATTAAGCTCCTCCTCTCCTATAATGTCCCTGGAGTTGATATGGTAGATGTTGCAGTCGAACAATTCATCATTGCTATCGCAATCTTCGTAGCAATCGTTCCCGAGGGTTTACCGATTATCCTAGTGACTACCCTTGCTATTGGCATGCGTAATATGGCGCGTCATAAGGCGATTATCAGGCGGATGAAAGCGGTGGAAACGCTTGGCTCAACCACTGTTATCTGCACCGACAAAACCGGAACTCTAACCAAGAATCAAATGACTGTGCGTGAATTCGCACTGATTAGTGATAACTACGGAGTTACCGGAGAGGGTTTTACCCCGCTTGGCACGTTGACAAAAGATTCTGGCGCATTGAATGATTCCCAGATGAGTATGGTGCAAAAGAACCTCGATTTCCGTTTGGCTGCAACATGCCTCAGTCTCTGCCATAATAGTCAAATCGTTCAGTCGAATGGTGAATGGATTACCACAGGTGACCCAACAGACCTAGCGTGCGCTGTTCTTGGTTGGAAGTTGAATGGCAATATACAAAAATTTGCCCAGCGTCATTCGCGTTTGCATGAATTCTTTTTCGATTCCGAACGTAAGCGCATGTCTGTAGTCCATGAATACGAGGGTAAAGAGTGGGTTTTCTCCAAAGGTAGTGCCAAGGGTTACAAGAACCTGATCAGTTCAAAGATTATCGATGGTGAAATAGTTCCGATTACCGATGATGATCTTCAATATCTTCTCGGGATTAACAATCGAATGGCCAGTGAAGCAAAGAGGGTTATCGCGCTCTTTGCCCGTCCGGTTTCCAAGGGAGAGGATGTCACTGATATCGAATCTATGGAATCCAATTTGATAGTCCTCGGACTAGTTGGCATCATTGACCCACCCCGGCCGGAGGTATTCGATGCAATCGCTATCTGTCAAAATGCTGGCATCAGGGTGAAGATGATCACTGGTGACCAACAACTTACTGCACAGGCTATCGGCATTGAACTAAATATCACTGATGGAAAGGTAGACCCTTTGTCTTGTCAACAAATAGAGGCCATGAGTGATGATGAATTGGCTGATGCCACTCAAAACGCCAGTATATTTAGCCGCGTAACCCCTGAACAGAAGATGCGTATAGTCACCTGTTTACAAGATGATGGTGAAGTTGTTGCGATGACCGGAGACGGGGTAAATGATGCTCCTGCTCTCTCGCGGGCAAATATAGGCATCGCCATGGGTATCGCAGGCACCGATGTAGCAAAGGATGCGGCGGACATGGTCCTCCAAGACGATAATTTTGCAAATATTGTACACGCGGTAGAAGAAGGGCGCAAAATATACACAAATATTAGAAATTTCGTCAGGTATCAGGTTTCGACAAATGTTGCGGCGGTAGCATTGATAATTTTCTCAACTTTTGTCTTCGGTTGGAATCTGCCTTTGACCGCAACTCAGATACTTGTCATCAATATCTTGATGGACGGGCCTCCTGCAGTCGCCCTCGGCGTGGAGAAAAGGCACGCGCGGGTCATGGACAGACCTCCGCGCCCTATTTCTGAAGGTCTGCCTAACTTCAAAGATCTAGTTTTAATATTCTATTTAGGTACCATTATGGTCGTGGGTACGCTATTGGTCTATTACCTTGCAGGCGGTGGTTTGCCTGATACTCCCTGCACGGGAATAATGCCGGTAAGTGGATCCTCTGGGGAGCAATTTGTCACCGATGGAGTTTGTGATGAGGGAGCCTGGGGGGATTGGCAACAAGGACATTTACAACACGCGATGACAATGGCATTTGGTGTATTCATCGTATTCCAATTATTCAATGTCATCAATTGCCGATCTAACGAAGATAGTGTATTCAAGATAGGGTTGTTTTCCAATCGTTTCATCTACCTTGCCATATCCATTTCCATGACACTATTATTACTGGCGATTCAGGGTGCCGATTACATCGTTCCTTTCACTGATTTCGCCATCGGAGAATTACTTTCAACAACCATTTTGTCCAAGGAGGATTGGTTCATCATTTTCAGTGTTTCCAGTTCGGTATTCTTGATTGAGGAATTCCGTAAATTATTGGTTTACTCCAAATTCTTTAAAGTCACAGGCAATATTAGGCGATGATAGTTTCATCAAGTGCGGACAATTGCGCCGGTATATGGACAGCAACTGGTCTTCTGGCGTAGTCCTTGCTGGAAGCACTAGCGATTGGCGTAAACTATTACCAGAAGCCGAAAATGATTGGCCTGAGGTGGTAAGAGATGCATGGGGCACTCTTTCTGGCGGCAGTAGTCTATCCTTGGAACAGGGGCTCAAACTCTATGATGAGCCCGACTTGGCTGCCATTGGTGAATTGGCAGCGATGGTCAAGAAGTCTCGCTTTGGCGCCCATGTATTCTTCAATTCAAATGTCCATGTCAACCAAACGAATATTTGTGTACTTGCCTGTAAGTTCTGCGCCTTCCGCAGAGGACGAAAATCCAAGGACGCATATGCATTGGATATCGAAACCTACCTTGCTGAAATAGGTCACTTCGCAGATCATGTCGATGAGGTGCACTCGGTTGGTGGTCTTCATCCCGATTGGGGGATAGAACACTATGAACAATTATTCAGTGCTGCAAATAGGGCCTATCCTCATATTCACATCAAGGCTCTTACAGCAGTGGAGATCCAACATATATCCCGCCTCTCAAATATCTCTATCGAAACGTGTTTGATGCGGTTGAAGGAAGCGGGATTATCCTCCCTACCAGGAGGGGGGGCGGAAATATTAGATGATGAAATACGCGAAGTCATCTGTCGCGGCAAAGAGTCGAGTGAAGAATATCTGAATATACATCGTATTGCTCATCGAATAGGTATACCGTCAAACTGCACCATGCTCTTCGCAACGATTGAAAGTCGAGAACAAAGATTGGCACATATGATATCCCTAAGGGAATTACAGAGAGAAACCTCCGGTTTCCAGTGCTTTGTACCATACCCATTTCTCCCTGATGACTCACGTTTGCCCGATGCCCAATTAGCAACTGGTGTTGAGACCTTGAGAACGATAGCGATTTCACGATTGCTGTTAGACAATATCCCTCATATCAAGGCATATAGGATGAATCTGGGTGATTCATTGGCAGAATTAGCCTTATCCTATGGTGCTGATGACTTAGACGGCACTGTGCATCAAGAGTCGATAATGCACCTAGCGGGGTCGGTGACACCTTTGGATATCGATCGAAATATTCTTGGCAAGATTATAGAAAATGCTGGAGCGATTGCTGTTCAAAGAAATACCATATACACTAGTTTTTCTTTATTTATTAATGAGGAATCACCCCCGATTCGTGGATTGCAGATGGCTAGTTAGGTGAGATTATGGAAACTTGGAAATCGACTATCGGCCGTGTTTCCTTCATTAATTGTGATCCCCTCTTCCATGGTTTGGGCACTGAATGGAACATCCTTTCGGCACCACCGTCATGGTTGACTGGACATCTATTACGCAATGATTGTCTTATGGCACCGATTCCCGCCGCTGATTTCGCAGATAATTGTGATGAGTTGATGCTTATTCCCGATATAGGCATATCCAGCAGGGGTGAAGTAGGGAGTGTGTTGCTATTTGGTGACCGGAAAATCGAGGAGATGAGGGATGTCGCTATTCCTTCAGATTCATCTACCTCGGTGAGATTGCTCAAATATCTATTGACAGTACAAGGGTGCGATCCAAGATTGGTATTGATGGGCCCCGATCTCGACACTATGCTGAACCGCTGTGATGGCGCATTATTGATTGGTGATAGAGCATTGAATGCTGCACGCGAATATCCTGAAAGGGTGAGGATGGATCTGGGTCGCTCATGGAAGGATTATACCGGTGATTCCATGGTTTTCGGAGTTTTTGCCGCCCGCAAGGATACCCCGTTGGCGACGCTGAAACTAGCACATAGGGCATTGCTTGAGCGCTTAGATCAATTTGAGAATGATGCATCGGTAAGGAGTGAAGTGATAGAAAGTAGCGCCGAAAAAACCGGGCAAAGCCATCAGAGAATTCAGCGGTATTTTGGTGAGGTTATCAACCGCTTGGAAAGCGATGATATCGAGGGCCTTGAGAAATTTTTGGAATCTGTGTGTGGGATGACCTCAATTCCAGCTCGCGCTTGGTAATCTGATGGTCAAAGTATTCGATCCAGAGCATCATCGATAATTTCGTCTTCGGATTTCGCTGATTTACGACGCTTAGCTGTTCTTTTTCCACTAGTTGGCACATTCTTTTTGACAGCACGTTTCTTCACTGTTGGTTGCGTATGGGTTTTGGTCTTAACGGCCTTAACCTTCTTGACAACATCTCTGTTATCTGCCCCAGTGGAATCAACACGTTTCTTACGAACTCTTACCGGCTCATCAATTACCTGCTCTTGCCAATTTGACTGTTCCTCATAATTGTCGTTATAACCGTCCTCGTAATCCTCTTGCACAACCTCTTGATAATGCTCATCCACAAACTCTTCTTCGACATTGTCTTCATCGTCATCAGTCATTTCATGCTCAAATAGAATAATGTCGATTGCATTTGAACGCCTTAACCAAACCAATACCCCGATGAGTGAAAGAAATAGGTAGAACGAAATCGCCAGAGGATGCAGTAGCCAAGAAGCGCCGACTTCGATTAGAGTTGGGTCTTCAATCACCCTTTGGGTCATCGATAACTCCACTGGCCCCGAAATAACGTGCCACAATGCTAATTCATCACCAACCCCTCTGTCACCGTTGAGAACAATGGCAACCGGATGTTGCGGAGCGAGCCAGGAGATTGCACCATCGCTTGGTTCAGGCTGGCTTTGAATGGTGATTGTCAATGGTAAATCTACTTCTGTCTTAATGATATATATCACTGAAACATCGAGTTTGATTGGTGTTTTAAGATCATTTATCGGCCAGAGCAGAAGCCCATCAGCGACTTGGCATTGTACCACTGCTTCGCCCAAGGAACCGCTGCTCAATGAGATGGTCGAACGCCAAGTATCGATTCTATCCTCAATATCCATATTATTGCATGCCGATTTGGCGAATAATTCAACCTCATCAATGGCTATCTGTTGATCGTCGCCGATGCTTCTTCGACTTAGATTTCTAATGTTAGCGCTGACATGAGATGGAAATATGTAGTGGTCGGTAACCATTATCGTATCGGCATCAACGGTTAGAGAGATACTGCGTATCAAAGATAAGTCGGAAACTTTTGAGCAGGGCGTATTATCAATGGATGCGCAGTTGATATCGAACTCATCGGGGATTCCATCGCCATCGTCATCAGTATCAATATCATCGGGTAAAAAATCTCCATCGATATCCGAGCCGACACCTCCGATTCCGTCGGGAATAAGATCTTTTGAATAAGCCGCTATTTGCCCTGTTCTAGTTGCGACAAAGACATTGGTGACGCGGTCATATTCATCTTCTAAATAGACGAAACCCTCGACCGCATGGAAGAACGAAGTTACGGTTTCCTGTTTCAAGGTATTAGCGCGAAGAGTGATTAATTTCGGTAAACTACCTGTGGTCGAAAGATGAATTAGCTCACCATCGCTTGAATATTTGGCTTGGTTTGCACCAGAGTGTCTACCATAGATAATAGTCGCCCCATCAAGGTCGACAATCAATAATTCACCAGAATCTACAACTAGATAGACATGTGAACTATTCGGTGAAAAACCACAATCACTGATCCCTCCACTAAAGGGGGTTTGATGGTACTCTCCAATCAATTCTCCCGCTGCAGTCCATAGAGCATACCTTCCAGATTCATCTGCTGATAGAAAATGTTGCTGGTCCTGGCTAAATTCAAGACATGTCAAATCGGTATTGTGAACCTTGGTCATTTTCCTAATCTCTGTCATATCGCCTGAATTAATGTACAGAATGCCACCATTTTCTTCTTCTACGGCAATGGTTTGGTCATCTATCGACCAAGCCAAGACCATAGGGATTTGCGAACTTCGCGCATATCCATCCATCAAGGTCATAGTTGATAGGTTGATTTTTTGGACCGATTCAGGCTGGTTCGAGCCGGAAGTTTGAGTAAAAGCAAGCATTGTACTATCGTGACTAAACGATAATCGATAGACATCCATTTGCAATGTCATCTCGAGCAGCGGTTCCATCGTCGTGACATTGTAAATAATCAGTGCTTTATTGTGACCGCTAGCAAGATATGTTCCATCCGGGCTAATTGCCACTGCATTGCCTCTTTGTGAGGAGTTCTCGCTCATGGATGCACCGACGTATGTAAGACCCGAACTTGTTGCAGTCGCCAGTGGCGAAATGAGGATAATTAACAATGTTGCGGAAAGAATTAACCGTCGCCTGATACCCCTCACCTATGCTGACTAGGACATGTGCTTTGAAAGTCTGTTGCTTAAGTTGAGTAAATATCATTGTATTTCGCATATTTTAAGAATCAGTTATATCATTCGGTGGTATTTTGGCAAGAACCCGAGTGGAGCGCCATATGGGCGAGATATCCACTTCTAAAAGCGACTTTGAAAAAGTGATTAGAATTGGCCACTCACCTGACCCAGATGATGCATTCATGTTTCACGCTCTCACCACTTCGGCATTCCCTACGCCAGGATATAGATATGTACATGAATTACAAGACATTGAAAGCTTGAATCAGCGTGCACTGAATTCGGACCTTGAGGTTTCGGCTGTTTCTATTCACGCATACCCCGAAATCGCTGATCGCTATGCTCTGATGAATTGTGGCGCCTCGATGGGTGAGGGTTATGGTCCGATGGTAATCACAAAGTCAGGAACGACAAAAGAACAGGTACTCAGTGGTCCAATAGCCATACCTGGGCTGAAGACAAGTGCCTATATGGCACTGCGATTGTGTTGGGGTGACATCGAAGTTGCAATCGTTCCTTTTGATGAGATCATCCCTCGGGTTCTAGACGGAACCTATCTCTCTGGATTAATCATCCATGAAGGTCAATTAACCTATATCGATCACGATCTTGATGTATTGGTCGACCTAGGGGTATGGTGGAGTGATAGAACCGGAGGTTTACCTCTCCCTCTCGGTGGCAACGTTGTGTTGAGGGACCTTGGTTCACCTGCAATGGAAGACATCACT
>CAUYXQ010000064.1:0-7365 GCA_963577015.1 Candidatus Thalassarchaeaceae archaeon | reverse complement strand
ATGTGCACTGCTGCTTACCGGTTAAATCTGCGGTTGCTCTATCCCATAGGTGATTGGCTAATGCTGAATGATCGGAGACGAAGACGATACTACCGGTAACATTGACCTCTCCTTCACGAGTACCCTGAATCTTATCCACGACCTCTATACCTGGATAATCTATTCTCACGATATAACCTGTTGCCAACTCTCCGGGAAGTGGATTACCTCGGATATTGGGGTCGAATACGCCTTCAGCCAGATATGCTGCTGGAGAAGCGTGAGCTAGAACCTTGACCACCCTATTGCTGGAGTCATCATCTGAACCATTATTGAGTACCTGTATCGCGGTTGGGCGATGGAAAAGCACCGGCATAAAACAACTGTCGACATTTCCCTTATTGAGTTGATCTTCAGAACAAGGCATTCTGGTTTGACTCGAATCTATCACACTTAGGTCTTGTTTTACCGAAGCGATTGCGTAGGTTTTTCGAATATCCTCTGCCGTCCTCTTTCCTGCAATTTCGACCTCGTAGAACCTCTGGTCATCGGCGACAGATGGGCCCAAGTAATGAACTCCAAATTTATTGGCGACCAATTGAGCATTGGTAGAATTTGAGGCCAGTAATACCTTACCACCCTTATTGGTGACAAAGTCGTGAATGGCATCGACCTCGGCAGCATCGAATGGTTTCTCTGGTGCGGTGATTATCAAAGTGGTACGATGCGGCTCCCGCCAATCGTTTACCAACATCGGTGTCGACATGGTGTTGGCGATATCATAACCATCACCATCGACTCCAAGATCTGCTCTCATCAGAGAAATCTGCTGTAATTGAATATTGTCATCGCTTGAATCTTGGACATATGCTGAGAATACTGTACTCTTGTCAAAACTGGTGATAACGATGACTGAAGTGGATAATAGAAGAGTGAACACAAAACCAACCATGAGCCAAGTTTCCAACTTGATTCCCGATGCTTCATCACCTGCCATAAATTTCACTCCAGCGCTGCGGACACCTAACACTCGTGCGAACTACGCACCACTGATATATGTTATCTCAGGCTGCTCAAGTGAATGTTGACACTAGAATGACTTCTCAGTCCTTTTCTCGGCCTAATATCGCAGCAAATCCGACCATTGAGAGCGTTGATAACATTGTAAGGGAAGGAAGGATTCCAGAGTCGTTTATCTCAAGATCTCCACTTCCAGTCTCTTGGTCAGAAGATGATGTGTCATCATTTGTGTCATCTTCGGGTTGTTCTCCCAGTACGTAAACAGTAAATTTTTCATAATTTGAATACCATAAACCGGAACCTTCGCTACGAACCTTGAATACTACTTCACACTCTTTTTCTGGGTGGCTTTGGGGCGCAGTGACTGTTAATGTCTTATCTAAACTCCATTTGGAGTTGCCAACAACGCCCTCTAATCCCTCAATAACAAGTTGTGGGCAAGATTTTATTTCTACCTCAGTATCAATGATTGTATCTGCTGCATTGCCATAATTGTCGATGTTGAGTTCAATCCTCTTATCTGAACCAGAGTAGACAGCTTCGACGGAGTCCTTTTCCATGTACACTCTATACGCATTATATTTTGAAAATTGAAGGTCTTTTTCTATTTCTTTTGCCTCAGTAGGAGTTGCTTGACCCGCTACCAACTCTGATGCAGTAAGTGAAAAATAGTGAATGTCCGCTAAATCAATCAGATATCTACTTCTACTTGCGACTTCGCGGTCATGGTCGAAACCATCACCGCTAATCACTACACTAAATGATTCATTAGATAGTCCGTTTATTGTTGAGACATCGGGAAAATCAACCTCAAACTCTGTACCACCTTCGGCTGCGAATATGAAACAATCAAACTCTATCTCCACAGGTAGTGGTCGTGGATTATCTACCCAGAATTCTAACGTCAGTGAAAAAGTCATATCGCCAGAAGATCCTAAACCGTTTTGTGACTTAAGGCGGCTATCCTTGCCATTCAATTCCATTATCTCCGGATCGGTTTCAGTCTCCCAGCCAATTTCCCAATCAAGAGTTTCAGATTGAGCTTCGGCCTGCAGCGGTAATGCGCCAAGAACAAAAATTAGGGCTAGAAGTATGTGTTTCATCACGTCACAGCCTCAAAGACCCTCACATGCTCTTTTTACTAAAACTTTGACCATCGCCCTTCGATAACTAGGCGGCATTGAAGTATTATTTACTGGTTTTACCACTTTGTGAATTGCTGCACATAGGGCCGGGATATCGCCTTGAGAGTTCTCAACTTCCTCGTCGTGTAAACGCGGAATGCTCTCAAGTGCAGTAGTCGCTACTTTCAGAGTGCTTGCATCGTTGTTAACCCAAGCCGCTGCCACTCCAGCCTCAGGGAAATCCCATGAATCACGCAAGCGCAATTTTTGATATGAACCAGACATTTTTGCTGCTGAATCTGGCAATGTAATCTTGACTACCATCTCGTCGCTTTGTAACACATTTCGCGTCATGCCATCGAGTTTATAGAAATCTGAAAGCAACATCTCCCGTTGTCCTTGTGGCCCCAGAAGATGTATTCTTGCGCTGAGAACCAAAAGAGTTGGAGCAATGTCGCCCTGGTAGGTTGCGACACAGAGATCGTTCTGATTAGGGATAACTCGACAGTCTGCTCCTGTGCCGCAATCGCACTTATGGCACCAGTCGATTGAAGAACGCCATTCCTCCCCCTGGTTGAACCAATAACAGCGTGTATCAAGGCAAATATTTCCGCCTAAAGTTGCATTCTTCCGAATCAAACTGCTAGCGACTTTTCCAGCTGCTTGTTTAACCAATGGATGGAGAGTGTCACTGGTCTCAAGGTCGCTCAAACGAGCCATAGCGCCGATTTCAGTAGATGAAATAGTATCTAGGCCAGCTATTTTGGCCAAGGAAATAACGTGAGGTTTACAATTGATATGCCATTTGTAATTAGGTAATAAATCGGTACCTCCGGCTATCCAATCGAATCCGACCTCTGTATGTTCAGCGGCCAATGCGACCGCTTCATCGAGAGTGGTTGGTAGGTGAAGCTCGAAAGGAGGAGTTCTCATTGAGAATCACCTCTATGTCGTGCTTCAACATGCTTCCAAGCACTTCCCGCCAACCTTGGGTTTTCCATATATTCCTTGGTCGGAGTGACTGAGATGACCCAATCATCGCATTGCTCTTCAGGTGCTACATCCTCTTCTAAACCGAATAATGCACCATTCATGTACGGTTTGCGGTCACTATCCAATTTGCGCGCTAAATCCCTATCGGCGTGATCTTGTGCTCTTTTTTCGAGTTTGCTTTGTAATTCGCTATACTCCAATGAAGGATTTGGCAAGTCTAAGGGGTCATCGATACCCAAAGCCTTGCACTTCTTGGTAATGCGTGCATACATTCGGTCGGGAGTGATTGGCAATTCATTAGCCCGGATACCTATCGCATCGTAAACCGCATTACAAACCGCTGGTAATATCGGCAAAAGAGGTCCTTCACCGGCTTCTTTTGCACCAAATGGACCTTCAGGGTCATTGCTTTCAACGATGATTGGAGTTACCTTTGGCATCTCGTGAACGGAGGGTATTTTGTAATCTAAGAGATTGGGGTTTTGCAAATTTCCTGTGCGGCCATATACCATCTCCTCCGATATTACCTGACCCATTCCCATGTGACATGAACCGATAATTTGACCTTCTACCGCCAACGGATTCAGAGCCTTGCCACAATCGTGCGCAGCCCATGCTTCTATCACTTTGGTCTGCCCGGTTTCAGGGTCAACTTTGACTTCTGCCACGTAGGCTGAGAACGAGTAAGCAGGTGCTAACCCAGCGGCAGCGCCCTTGTGTGTCTTGCCCATAGGTGGGGTCCGATAAGCACCTGTTGCAATCAATGCCCCTTTCTCCTCCTGGGCTTTATGCAAGGCTTCGAGATAGGAAACCCCCGCTGCCGGGTCACGCTTATTGTAGATACGACGGTCGCCGATAACCAAGTTCTTGGCATCTACTCCGGTGATTTCTACAGTCGCATCCAGTAACTTCTGACGGATTTCCATCGCAGCACTGATAGCAGCATTTGCATTCATGAAAGTGACACGACTACTGTAAGAACCGAGGTCTACTGGCGCGGTGTCGGTTTCTTTTGAACGCACACGGATCATCGCTAACGGCAGTCCTAGAACCTCAGCTACGCTTTGGGCGATTACGGTATCACTACCCTGTCCGATGTCGGCAGCACCGGTATGGACGGTTACCCCACCATCCATATCGATTTTGAGATGGACGGTTGCATGAGGGAACTTATTTGGATCCCAATGAATCGGTAAACCACTGCCTGAAATGAAGAAACCACAGCCGATACCAATCCCGTGTCCAAGTGGTAATTTGCGGAATTTATCATCCCAGCCACTTTCCGCTTTGACCCTCTCCAAGCACTCGCGCATACCGATACTAGTGATGCGGAAACCGGTGATGGTAGTCGATTCAGGCGGGAGGAGATTGGCGAGACGAAAGGTGATTGGGTCGACTGATAACTGTTCGCAAATATCGTCTATTGCACACTCGACTGCACAGCGACTATTGACCGCACCATGACCCCTCATTGCACCTGATGCTGGCTTATTTGTCCACACCCTTGCCCCGGTATAATGGAACGAGCCGAGTTCATAGGGAGCGGTGTGTAATACCCCGTTGTAATAGGTGGTTACGTGCCCGAAAGAAGCGAAACCTCCGCCGTCGATTAGCGCATCGGTTTCGATGCCAGAAATTCGTCCTTCGCCATCAGCGTGAATATTCATCTCTAGCAAACTAGGGTGCCTTCCGCGGTTGGTCCAGAATACCTCTTCACGGTCGAAGGTGATACGAACTGGACGTCCGCTTTTGCGGGCGAGAATCGCCGCACACATCTCGTGCGGAAACGGGTCGGATTTACCACCAAAGCCACCACCGACAAAAGTACGGTATACGTTGATCTGATGCATTGGAATCTCAAGGACATCAGCCAGAGACCTATGGAGGTAATGTGGAACTTGTTGTGGAGTATAGACCGTTAGCCTGCCACGTGGATCCCAATTTGCAACCACAGCGTGAGGTTCGGTAAATCCATGGTTAACGCCGGCGAATTTCCACTTGTTTAATGAGGATACTTGGGCGTTTTTTACCTCGGATACCCGACCGAATTCCTGGTATACCCGCTTCTGGATATTTGACTCGCCAATATGATACGGACCGCGGTCGTGAATCGGGTCATCAGCATCATCCAAACCCTTGCGCATATCGTGTACCGCTTCGAGAATTTCATAATCGACTTCTATCAACCTCACCGCTTCAAGCGCGGTATCCTCGTCAATTGCTGCTACACAAGCGACTAGGTCGCCGATGTGACGAACCTTGTCAACCGCTAGAGCATGCTCATCTTTGGTCACCGGCAAGACACCGAAACGAGCGACATATTCCTTGCCGGTAGCGATTGCTATCACGCCTGGTAAGGCTTCAGCCTTGCTGCAGTCGATGGCACGAATTCGGGCATGATGATGCGGGGAGCGTAGAATTTTTCCAATAATCTCGCCCTGAAGACGTATGTCATCGCCATATTTTGCTTGGCCTGTGACCTTCCAATTTGAATCAATCAGCGGGGTTCTTCGGCCAATTATTGAACCTGTGATCAGTTCATCGTGACCGTGGGGCCCTCTCGGTTGAGATTTTTCTCCGCCTTGACTCTCAGGAATCATCGTCATATCACGCAAGTCACTGAATTGCTTTGAGCCGCCACTGCCGGGCTTGGAGAATGGTAATTTCCCCGGCTGCTGACGATAACCCTCCATCTCGTCACTCATGCTTTCACCTCACTCTAATTCGCCTATTCCCGGGTGTGGGTCGGCTTTGGCCGAGGTCACATCGGGCAATTCTTCACCTGAAGTAAGGATATTGGCGGCTGCGTGCACCGATTCGACAATCTGCTGATAGCCGGTGCAACGGCAGAGATTACCTTCGATTGCACTCTTTATCTCTGCGTCATTAGGTGAGTTATTCTGCTCCAATAATGCCGAGATTACCACAAGGAATCCCGGGGTGCAAAATCCGCATTGACTACCCCCGCATTCAGCGAACATGCTCTGAATCGGATGGAGATGAGTGCCGTCGGCCAAACCTTCGACGGTGGTTATCTTTGCACCTTCAACCTCGCCGGCCAAAGTGAGGCATGAAAGTCGTGGTTTACCATCGACCAATACTGCACAACAACCGCAAGTGCCCATATCACAGCCTCTTTTGACTCCAAGGCAGCCTGCTTTATCACGCAATAAATCAAGCAAAATCGCATTGTTATTGGTTAGTACCGAGCATTCGACACCATTGACATCTGCGACCCATTGTCTAGTGGTTGGCTTGGGTAACATCGACGCGTGTTCTTTACCAACCATTACCTCACCTATTCTGCCGATACAGCACCACTCTTTGATGCTTACCTGCTCAATCTCCTACTATCCAGAAGAGAACCGATGCAAGGAGGTTTCAAAACCAGTGAGCGAGTCGCCGGGTTTAGGTGATTATTACTTGCTGTTTAATCGAGTCATCTCAACTCTAATTCTCGCCCTGTTTTTGTTACCTATAATCGGCCTTCTAATGCCCGTTCAGGCCCAGAATATCATCCAGGAAGAAGAAGGTTGGTGGAGTCAGACGACAGTCGATAGAGACAGTGATGGCATCGGTGATATGATTGAACTCCATATGTTCAATCCCATCTTCTTGGACCAAGAAAATACCTTGCCCCTAATAATCGATTATGACCACACGCCTAGTGAAGAAGAAATTCGTATTCTCGAACTTTCAGTTGACTATCAACATGCTTGGGAATTACCACAAATCGATGCTCTAGCCGGCCGGGTTCCTCTGAAGAACATACTAGATCTAATAGAAATCCCTGGTGTGGTGATGATTGAACTAGACGGCAACCTTGAGGTCAGCAATGCTGATGCTGCAGAAGGCCATGGTGTAATCGATGCTCATCAAGAAACCGGTTATGATGGCTCTGGAACAACAGTGGCTATTATCGACACTGGAATCGATGCAAAACACGCTAGTCTCGATGACCTTGATGATGATAATGGCACCTATGACCCAAAGGTTATAGCCTTCTACGATACAACAAATGAAACAAATGCTGGTGTCACTAACGGTACTACTGAAGCCTATGATGACCATGGGCATGGTTCGCATTGTGCTGGTACGACGGCAGGAACTGGAGCACCAAATTACGACTATGTTGGAATGGCACCAGGTGCTAAATTGGTAGGAGTCAAAGTGCTTGACGGAGGTGGTTCCGGCTCATTTTCTGGTGTCATGGCTGGTATGCAGTGGACAATAGACCTACGCTATGAAT
>CAUYXQ010000063.1:0-7409 GCA_963577015.1 Candidatus Thalassarchaeaceae archaeon | reverse complement strand
GACTTGGTGAAGCCAGCTATAATTGAGCCAATATTGATGAGGTATAGTCCACTCCGCTGGTCTGATGACCGCAGATAGGACCGCCCGCAAGCAAAGAAAAGTCCGTATTCCTGCTAACCTAGGGAAGAAGCAAGGGGGGAAACGTGAAGTCAAACCGGGTGAGGTCCCATGTGGGGTCAAGGGGTGTGATGACTTCTCGGACAAGCATCTTGGCGGACGCTCACTTTCACAAGACGATGCAATCGATGTTTGGGGCGAAGGAGGTTTTACCGTGCGTAAAAGTCGAGTTCGGATTTGCAAGCCCTGCTACCGCTCTTGGAAGAAAGAGAGCAAAGATCAAGAACAGCACTATTGATCTTACTTGGACGCCGCCTCTTCGTGCTCAAGCAGAGGCCATGGCTCCCTTGGAGTGAGAAATAATGAGGTAGGAGTTGGTTTAGCCCAACTTTTAGGAATCTTTCCCTCATCGCCCATAACCTTGTCAAAGAATTGCAGGTGATTGTTGAGCACATCTTCGATATGAGTTCGACCTTTGATTGCAGGCCCACGTGAAGCGATCAGAGACTCGATCTCCATTTCCATAACCCCAGCGATACTATCTGCTAAATCCGGTAAACAACCACCTGGTAAATCCCAACGGATCGGTGTATCTGCGCGTGAGATTAGCGAGCCTGCAAAAAGAACTGCGAGGTCCTCTTGGTGAAAGCACATCGCTTCGGGAGCATGCCCCGGTGTAGAGATACACTCGATACCTCTGTCATCGATGGCAAAGACATCGCCATCGACGAGAGGATTGGAAATAGTCACCGGCATATCCGAGTCGAAACGATTGGCCCAGGTCGAGAAGAAATCGCCAGTCTCAAGTGCTGAAACACCGTCTTCGCCAATGTGAATCGCAGCCCCATCGAAGGCTTCTGAAATGGCTTGTGCCCCGCCGCTGAAGGGAAATCTTCGATTGGAAAGCAGAATATTGCTCAGCGGTGGCCCTTCTTCGATATGACCTTTGATTCGCTCGACTTGTAGCATCTGATACCAAGAAGTACCCGTATCGATGAGAATAGCTTCCTCCTTGCCGACCACCAAACTCGCGTTAGCATCGTGATGGATGCCGGGCAAGCGGATGATGCGCATGCCATTGGCAATACTTTCCTGTCCTTCAATCAGCCGCTTGTTGAGTGGTTGCGGTTAAATATGGGCAGCAAGTCGGCGCTGCATGGCACGATTCCCCGAGGCAGAAGCACGCTTGCTACACTGCAAGATCTGCATGAAGTGCAATGCCCGTAATGCATGGCGTGCCGCTGCATGCCGCAAGTGCTCTTACAAGGGTCTAAGGGCCAAGAATGTTGAGCGCAAGGGCATTTGAATAGTCATAGTCCCAGCAGTGGCATTAGGAATGCCATTGGTCCACCTATTAACAATACAATTGCGATTGCTGGCCAAAGAAAAACCAATAGTGGATATTTGCGAGTTACCCACACCTTCTCCACCCCTTGTTCAGTCAAAGCCGCTATCTGTATCGCCAAGTCCTCAGCGCTAGGAGTTGTTGTCGGGGCTCTGGTACGGTGGTGAACCACGGTTTCACCTGAGGGCATCTCCATCAATTCAGAGAGTAACCAAACATGTTCTCCCATCACTCTCTCAAGAGGCATCATCTCCGCATGCCAAACCAAGCGCAAGGGACTCCGATTACCAGCGATTAAATTGCGGATAATCATGATAAAGGGTAATGCTAGGAATACAAATCCACCCCATATCATCAATGCTAATGCCGGTGGTAATGCGACGGTAGCCGAATCCATATTTTGACTATTGAATACCGGCACTGCACTCCAAGAAGGGATCACAAGTGTCACCCACATCAGGGCCTTAGCATCGGCTCCGCCGTGAATCAATCGAACACGCCAACCCATATCGAATAGCAGAATCGGAAGTGCTGTTGCAATCGTAGTCCACCACAGAGTAGTTGCAGAATCGGCTGAACCAGTCATCAGCGTAAGTATGTCCACCTGTGCGTGAAGATAAGCACCATATCCAACACCGACAAGACTGAGAGCATACCATAGTATCACGATTTGGTCGAGACGAGAGCCGCTAGCAGCATCTTTGAGGCTAGCTTTACCAAGTACCGACATAGATGCATATGCTACTACCGCCGAAGCGCTAGCGAGCACATACCACTCACCACCTTGGAGAAGAATATCCAATGTCCAAAGAAAAATTGCAGGACTTGCCCAAGTTATCCAAAATTGATTAGGCACGCGTCGATACTTGTGGTCGAGCCAAGCTGCCCAGCCAAGGCCAATAGTCAATGTTAGAATACGAGCCCAAGTGACATATTCCTGTCCATCCATGACCTACCGCAGGTGGCAATCATCTTAAATCCGGTCCACCACCCTTACTAAGACGAGCACATGTTTGAGGAGAGAACACTATGTCCGACATTGAAACCAAACTTGCCCAGATCGCCTCTGTAATCAGCCAAATCGACGATTCAAAAGTACCTCGGAACATCCGCCGTGCATCAAAAGAAGCCACGGAACAATGGCTCCTGAATAAGGCTAAAGCCCTCGATGTGCGCATCGCTATGACACAAAATAAATTGGAGGAACTCTACGAGGACCCAAATATTCCACCCGAGTTCGGAACCTTGATTTTGATGATTAATACCGAATTGGAAAAAATGTTGACTGAAGCTTGAGAACCAAAACGCAATTTGTGGTTGAAAGCAAGGGTTAGAACGTTGAGTTTCCCTTGCTTAATGTCGTCACTACCAATGAAAGATTGGATAAATTTCGAGTTTGAATTACTCTTCTTCTTCTTCTTCTTCTTCTAATAATAACTCGATTAACTCCTTTAGCGCAGGTTTGAAAGCGCGATCCAATTTCCCAACCTCAAGTCCAGTGAAAGCAGGACCTAGAGGGGTCATACTCGCTGATTTTTCAATCAATTCTAGTTGTAATTGATTGACTTTGTGGCGCTTAATAGCCATAGTGGCAGCTATTCTACCAGCGATTGAAGACATCACCGCATCGCTGACACCAAGCAGTTTTTGTAATTCACGTAGTTTGTGATTTTCAGAGAAGGAGAGACGGCCATCTTTGAGTGCATCCACCCATGCCTCTTCCAAGGTAGGTGCTCGTTCTGAGAGTAATATCGCCAAGGGTCTGGTCGCTTCGATATTCTCCAGAATAATTTTGATGATGACTATAAATGGAACCGAGAGAATCATACCGATTATCCCCCATAGCCAGAAACTGAAAGCAGTTACTATCAGTAGTATTACCGGAGATAAATCCAATGCTTTACCAGCCCATTTTGTTTCAATAACATTACCCCATATCTGCTGATTTAGCAATAATAGCACCACTAGCATTAGCATAGGGAACGGATTCAGAATCACAAATCCTACTATGATTGGAGGGATTGTGGCTATTAAGGAACCGATATATGGTACATAATTAAGAATGAATGTCAATATCGCCCAAACGAACCATAAATCCACTCCAAAGGACCACATAATGAGGCCAGCAATTGCAGCTGTTCCTAGACCACAACCGGTTTTAACAACGATGTACGTATTGACGCTCTCCTCGATTTGATGGCGAACAATATTGACTTTATCGAAGGCTTCCCCTGGCCAAGCACGTTCTATCCGCCCTGGTAAGAAACTCGCTTCGAGAATGATGAAAATCAGGAAGAAAAGTACCGTGACAGACGTTGACAGAATCGTGCCAAAACCACTCAGCATCTCCACTGCTAAATCCATCACTTTATCCCCTTCGTCAAGAAAACCCATTTGGGTTAAATCAGAGGCTAGAACCGATTGCCCGTCACTGAGGTTATCAGCGGTTTCAGGCAAAATCATGCCAAAAACAGCCCAATCTTTCATATCGACGTAGCGATCATTTAATCGGTCGTTATAGCGATCTATTTTATCTTGGTTGCCAACGATGCTTTGGGTTTGGGCCCAAGCAAAGAAAAAGGTTGAGACAATAATCAATACAAATAATAAAAACATAGTCAAATATGAAAGGAAAACGGGGAATTTACCCCCTCCTGCCAAGATATCCGCACCGGGTTTTAGGATGAAGTAAATGCCAAGTGCAATGAAAAAAGGTTTGAGCACATCCTCAAGAGTTGCCATTGCGATAATAACCAATGCTGCAAGCAGTAAGCCATTTGTTAGCATTGACAAACGATTCTGGAAAGTGTTAGCATCCCAGTCGGCAAAGGCCTCTCCCATAGACCGCAATAGTGTTCATCTATTCAAAACGCTACCGGCTAATACTGAGAGGGATTACCCCTAGAAATGGTGTTTGCCCGCATCTGTAAGAAGAAAGCGATTATCATCATCATGATGAGAAATAGAGCTGAAAGTGCTCCAGAACGATTCTCAGCAGACATGAGCATTGCTCATGGTTTCGCTTGATGTATACTATTCATGAAAGACGGCTAGATGGTGTGATTTCATTGGTGACCTCAGGTGTGAGGCGATCGATAATATCGGTTAGACGTTGGACCAAACTCTTCTTCAGATCACCACGGATAAGAGCGTATTCCATCACCTCGTCGAGGGTGTCTACTGTGACGACTTCGACTTGACCTTCCCATTCACTATCTAACATTACGTCCTGCATATTAGCACTGGGGATCACAACGGTTTTTATTCCCAATCTTGCAGCTGCTTCGATTTTTGCAGTAACTCCACCGATTGGCAAAACCTCTCCTCTGACCGAAAGGCTGCCGGTCATCGCCAAATCTTGGCGTATTGGAATATTTTCAAGTGCAGATATTACCGCAGTAGCAATGGTAATAGAAGCCGAATCACCATCGACACCATGGGTGTCGACGAATTGGATATGAATATCATAATCACTGACATTCTTGCCAGTCAACTTCTTGATTACCGCACTGACATTGGTTACACTCTCCTTGGCAAGGTCGGAGAGACCACCGGTTGCAAAGACTTTGCCACCGCTTGATTGTGATGGGGTAACCAAGGCCTCGACAGGTAGCATAATGCCACTATAATCGGATAATCCGGAATCTGCACCTAATACAGCTAAGCCGTTAACCCGCCCACAACGCTGCCCTGAATTAACTATCAATGAATATTCTTGGCGATGCTCAATCATCCTGTCGGCAACTTGTTGCTCGAGAGGCTTGGCAATAGACCTAGCCGCCAAAACGTGTTTTGCAGAGGTTATGGTCGAACCTTCTTCGCAAGCCATATCTCCAGCGATCCGAACCAGTCCACCCAATTCTCTCAGACGAAGGCTTAGTTTTCCTCTTCGCCCTGATCTTCGTTGCGCTTCGCGTAAGATTAGTGCCACTCCTGAGCGGTCGAAATGTGGAATGTGACGAGATGTACCACTATCTCGGCGGACCTCTTGGGATATGAAACGAATCATTCGCTTACGGTTTGCCGCAGTATCAGGCATTACCGAATTGACATAAACCTCGTAACCATATCCCCTAATCCTGCTGCGCAGTGCAGGATGCATACCCTGAATCGCATCAAGATTACCGGCTGCAATCAATATGAAATCACATGGAACCGGTTCTGATTTGGTAAGGGCTCCGCTGCTCCTCTCTGAGCGACCCGAGATTGGGAATTCCCTTTCCTGCATTGCGGTGAGCAATGCTTGTTGTTCTTCTAAACGTAGAAGATTGATCTCATCGACGAATAATACCCCGCCATTGGCTCGATGAATTGCCCCAGGCTCAACTCGATCATGAGCAGGGGTTTCCATGCCGCCACTCTGGAATGGATCGTGGCGAACATCGCCTAGCAAAGCGCCTGAAAGTGTTGCGGTTGCATCGACGAATGGTGGTAAATCATCGGTATTATGCTTGACTAGGACCTTGGGGATACGAGCTTCGTCTGCACCACCCATACGTGAGCGTAAGAACATATAACCGAACATCAGCAATAGCATTCCGAATAATAGAGTGAGTATATCTCCTGATTGTAAAGCAACTACTGCTAAGAGAAAAGCGATTGCTACAAAACCAATCATCAGCATTTTTTGGCTCTTTTCCTTCTGGATTTTGATGGCTTCTTTCTGCGCCTTGACGATTCGGTCACCCCTACCTGCAGGCACTGTCCTAACCCGTGGTTCATTCTCATCCTCCTCATTGGGATAGCAGAGTACATCGGCTAGAGTATCCTTGGGTAGAAGTTCCGTCATCGAACGTGCAAGCATCGATTTCCCGGTACCCGGATCGCCTATCATCATCATGTGGCGTCGTTGCTCCGCTGCTTTACGAATCACCGAACTAGCAGCAATTTGTCCAATAACTTGGTCGACCAATCTTTCAGGTACTGGAACATCTTCAGTCGATTCGAATTCAACGCTATCTATCCATTCATCGACTGGAACTGTCAAAATCTCATCCGAAGCATTTGCTTCAGCTGCCCAGATAGTGATTACCTCTTCCTCGTTATCATCCGACTCTATCTCAAGGACTTCTTCAACCTTGGATGTGACATCAACGTCTTCTGACACAGTGATTACCTGACCCTTGCTTCCCTATCACCGTTTGCATTAAGGCGATGGTGATTTCATATCTATTCATTGTCCAGTATGCTCAAGATAAGTGTGACCATAGTAGGACCATTGTTCCATTGTCCAACCCGCTGGCAGTCCACCAGGTGGGAGAGGAAGAACACCTTGCTGCACTGGCTCTACAGGTGCAATAATCGGTGCATGTGCGACAGGTGGTTGTTGATATTGTTGTTGGAATAATTGCTGTGTCCCACCATACATCGAATTGGCGACCGTATCGGTTGCAGGAACAGCCTTGTTCCAATCATCACCAACGACCTCATTCTTACCACTACGCATGAATAATAATCCAACTAGAAGGCCAAAAATTAGGACCGAGGCGATAATGGTGATTAACAAAGTTATATCTCCACTGCCGCTTTGACCATCATCGAGTCCAGCCGCAACCGAATCACCACATGGACCTAATTTACAAGCATCAGCGAGTTCTGCTTCCGCTTGTGCAATATCGGCATCTGAGGCACCATTTGCCTTTAACTCATCTAGGGATGCTTGCAATGCTGCAATCTCAGCAGTAAATTCTTCAGCACTCATATCAGCAAGAGCCGTAGGGTGGGTATCGACATACCATTCGATATACTCCGAAGATTTCCACTCAACACCATCAGAATCAACCGCGGTTATTTTCCCTAATTTGATTTGGTCATGGAATCGTAATTCGCCGCCTTCCATTCCCTCAAATGGGGAGAAAGTCCAGCCATCCACCTTATCGGTGATATCGTGATCGACTATATTGTATAGACGGCAGGTACCGGAATCTGCATTGCACAATTGCCAACTGCTTTCGATACTGACGAAAGTCTCATCGCCTTCTGATAGAGCCATCATCAATTCGGTTTG
>CAUYXQ010000062.1:0-7540 GCA_963577015.1 Candidatus Thalassarchaeaceae archaeon | reverse complement strand
CATCAACTCAGCAAACAGGTCATCCTCCGCTGTCTCCTCACTAGATGTTTGCTCGATTTCCTTGCCATTATCGCTTTCCGCTACGGTTGCTGCGCTGATGAGTTCTGATTCGAGCGCTTGATAATCGACATCTTCACCACGTTCGGTAGCCTCTAACGCCAAGCGGGCTGCTTCTTTGCGAGCATTGCGTACTTCGGGTGGATCTACTGGGAATTCGCACACAATCATTATTGGATCACCAAAGGTAATTTGGCCACTATATTCCATCAATTTATCCTCGACATTTACCAGCACGGTATATGCGGTTGGATCCTTGGTTTTTCGCTTCTTGTGTTTCTTATAATGATGGACGTAGACCTTGTAAGTCCCCCCAGGTGCCTCAGCGGTTGATTCACCGCTCTCGGTCGACCACACCACATTCTCGACTGGCTTCTTGGTATCAGGTCTAACATTTGCATCGACATCGAGTTCGCCGCCGCATGCTGAAATTCGATTACCACCGTGTATTCTCTCACCTGATGGAGCTACTACGTGAAGATCGAGATCGTTGAAATTATTCCACATCAGCGATATCTGCACATCGCCAGACTTCGCCCCTTCTCGTGATAGGCGTTCCATCAATTCAGCCCTAGCTTTGTCATCTGCCTCTTTGGCATTTGCATCCTCGGCTGCTTTTTGTGAGGCTATTTCAGCTAGACGAATTTCCTCGGCTGCAGCGATATCTCGTTGACGTTGAATCTCCTCTTCGGCCTCTCTCACTTCGGCCTCGGACGCAGCACGCTCCTCTGCCTCTTTTGCCAAGCGCTCATCTTCCGCTGCTTGTTCTTCGGCTAAGCGCTCTTCTTCCACTACTTGTTCTTCGGCTAAGCGCTCTTCTTCAGCTGCTTGCTCAGCCGCAGTTGCATCCGCATCTTCGGCTTCTTGTGCCTTGGTTGCAATCGCTTGCTCCATGATAGAGTCCATGTCCACATCCTCGCCGCGCTCGGACGCTTCAAGCGCCATCTGCGCCGCCAATTTGCGGGCATTACGCACTTCAGGTGCATCAACTTGGAATTCACATACCTGAGTTATTGGATCACCAAAGGTCAAATCACCCTCGTATTCAGAAAGTGCATCCTCTATATTGACGAGTACTTTGAAGGAGGTAGGATCCTTTGTTTTTCGCTTCTTATGTCTCTTATAATGGTGGACATAGACCTTGTAAGTCCCCCCAGGTGCCTCAGCGGTTGATTCACCGCTCTCGGTCGACCACACCACATTCTCTACCGGTTTATTGGTATCAGGACGGACATTTGCATCGACATCGAGTTCACCACCACAGGCAGAAACTCGGTTACCCCCGTGGATTCTCTCACCGGATGGGGCGACGACATGGAGATCGAGATCATTGAAATTATTCCACATCAAAGAGATTTGCACATCACCTGACTTTGCACCTTCTCGAGTTAAGCGCTCCATCAATTCAGCCCGTGCTCTTTCCCCAGCCTCCTTTGCCGCTTGCTCTTCCTCCGCCTTTTGTTCGGCGATCTCGATTAGACGTGCCTCTTCGGCTTCAGCCAAATCACGTTGACGTTGCAACTCTTCTTCCTGTTGTCGTACTTCTTCTTCGGCTGCTATACGTGCTTCGGTTTCTGCCATTAGGCGTTCTTCCTCGGCTGCTTGTTCTGCTGCTAGACGCTCTTCCTCAGCTGCACGTGCTTCGCCCTCAAGTTTGCGCTGTTCTTCTTCGGCTGCTTCGGCTGCAGCTATTTCCGCTGCGATACGTTCCTCTTCAAGGCGTTCCGCCTCTTCTTCAGCTGCACGCGCTTCATCCTCGATACGTTGTGCTTCTTCTTCGGCTAGACGTTTCTCTTCGGCCTCAGCGGCAAGACGTTCCTCTTCGATACGAAGTTCTTCGGCTTCTGCCGCCAATCTCTCAGCTCTTTCGGCCGCAAGACGATCTTCCTCCGCTCGCAATTTAGCAAGCCTTGCTGCTTCGACCTCAGCAACCTTCTTTGCCCGCTCTTCTGCTTCACGCGCTTCCTTGATTATACGTGCTTTCTCACGAGCCTCGATCGCTTCTTTATTTTCGAGAATGTGTTTCTCGACTTCGGCCAACTTAATCGCTATCGCTGATTTTGCTGTGGTGAAATCTGCTGCACTGACGCGGGCCGCTTCGCTATTGAATGGAACTTTGCGCGAAAGTCCCTCGCTGCTATCTCGACGCCTAATCACAGACCAGATTCCGAAGCCAAATGAACCTCCAAGAAGACCCAGCAGTAACCAAGAACCGAGTTCCATGTTCACATGGGAGTCGGTTCAACACGATATTATCATCGGTCGTCGACCCTTATTGCGCACTACTACTTTGAACGTTCTAATCTCGGTTCACCATCACCATAAACTCTGTGTAAATCCTTAAGTTTAATCAGTGCTATGTTAACATCAAATCCCTATGGTATCTCATGCTGATGTGACAATGCGATTGATTTACCTTACAAGAAATGCTTGTGTACCTTGGCGTTATCCCCAGAACAATGTCCGACTATGATTCGATTCTTCCAGAAGGAAGAGGGGTGTGGGTTCCTATCGACCATGGAGTCTCGGATTATCCTGCCAAGGGCCTAGAAAATCTAGAGGAAGTCATCGCAGCGGTTGTCCGAGGCGGTGCTGATGCAATTATCGCACACAAAGGCGTAGTCAGTGCTTTTGGTCATCTTCACCCCGGACATATGATCGCCCACCTATCGGCTTCAACTCGTCATGGGGGCAAACGCTGTGACGATAAAATCCTGGTCGGAAGTTGTGAAGAAATGCTATCTAGAGGGGCAGTTGGGGTAAGTGTTCAAGTCAATTTGGGCTCTGAATATGAAACGGAGATGATAGAGAGAATGGGCGCGGTAACCGAAGAAGCACATCTTCTTGGAATGCCTAGTTTAGGAATGGTATATGTCAGAGGCCCGGGTTTGAATTTGTTAGCAGATGACGACACCAAAGGTATCGCTCATGCCGTTAGACTTGGCTTCGAATTAGGCTGTGATGTGGTCAAAACGAGTTGGACAGGAAATGCTAGTTCTTTTGCTAAAGTTACCGCAGCCGTGCCGATTCCAGTACTGATAGCCGGTGGTGATTCCCAGATGGGAGACCTAGGTCTGCTCAAGATGATACACCAAGCGATTGTAGCTGGTGCTGCCGGCGTTTGCATGGGCCGGCAAATATTCACTCACTCTAATCCTGAGAAAATCACCAAAGCAATCGTGCAAATCGTGCACGAGGGCGCTACTGCAGAGGAAGCATTTACCATTCTTTGAGGGTTTGCAATGGAGGTTTGGGTCGAGGATGATATTTTCCAAGAAGGAGTCGACCGTTCGATTACCATCTCTGATGGTTGTATTATTGACAATGGCAAACAGATTGGCATGCAGGTGTTAATCGATTCGAAAGAGGGACAAGCACGGGCCAGATCCATGGCTGGAAGTATTGAATGGATATTACTTGAGTTTCAAGATTGGACCATGATCCCCATAGAAAATATCGTAGCTTCCTGCGACGGGGGACCAACCAAAGTAGCGGCGAGAATCATCTCACCAGAGCAAGCACAGGGTGCGGCATTTGCTCTTGACATTGGAGTGGATGCTATTCTAACAAAGGCTGAATGTCTAGATTCGGCATTGATAGCAAAACTGCAACGTCAGGAATCGATTGATCCTATTGCGACCATTGCCCGAGAGCCGTTCACGGCGGCGATTCTCACTGTGACAGATGTCAAGGAGGGTGGTGTAGGCGACCGTGTCTGCGTTGATTTCACATCCTATCTGGAAAAAGGTGAGGGGATGTTGGTCGGTTCCAGCGCATCCTCGATGGTTCTCGTTCATTCAGAAACCATCGAAAGCGAGTTTGTTCCCGTGCGCCCATTCAGAGTAAATGCTGGTGCGGTCCACTGTTATACCCTGATGGCAAACGGCACAACAAAATACCTTTGCGAAATAATATCCGGAGATGAAATTGCGATTATTTCGGCGCAAGGAAATATGCGTGCAGCGGTAGTAGGTCGCTTGAAAATCGAGCGTAGACCGCTAATTCAGGTCTTTTGGAGCGATGACAATAGTAAAGAAGCGCATGCCTTCGTCCAGCAAGTGGAGACCGTCAGACTGATTGAAAAACCCAGCACCCCAACCCCAATTACCGAAGTGGAGATCGGTGTGAAATTGATTGGGTCTAGCGACCTTTCTGGGCGGCATTTGGGTTTGCCAATCAGCGCCGGGGTCCGTGAGGTGTGACGATTGGCGGTTTTAGGAAAAGGCGAGGCCAACGGGGCTATCAGTTTGCTTCATGCCGCCGGTCTTGGCTATGGTGCTAGTCTCGCCATCGATTTACCATTGATTGTCAGGCTACTCGATAGCCCTTACAAAACCCAGCCCGAAGATAAGGATGATATCCTCGGCCATACTGTTCGTATTTGGCAAGATAAGGGGTATACCCTTCCCGCTGAGGAATTGCATTGGGCTGTAATTTCAAAAATACCTCAACGGCAGGGATTGAAATCATCATCGGCATTGTGCATCGCTGCACTGCGCGCACTTTGCGATGCGACTAATACCTCTTTGGAGAATAGTGTGATGGTCGACTTGGCCCGCGACATCCAATTGGCAGCAGAGGTCTCGCTTACCGGCAGTATCGACGATGCTTGGGCTAGTCTTACCGGAGGTTGGAAATTAGTCGATATAAATGCTGAAAATTCTGCTGAAGGCATCATCATGGAATCCCCCGGTCTACCAACCGCTGATTGGGAAGTTGTAATCGTATTGGGAAAGGAGAGGGGGGAAAAACCCTCCTTAGAGGCATTCGCCAATCAGCAATCAGCGTTTTTCCAGGCATTTAATGCTCTACAAGAAGGTAATGAGATTATTGCAATGACTTGGAATGGCCGAGCGATGCTAGGGGTTCTCAACGATGCTGACTTGAGAAGGATGACAAATGACTCCTTCATCAATGGCGCCAGAGCCGCATCCATCTCCGGCTCTGGAAATGCTATGGCTATTCTTATTCCAGCGGTGAGTAACGCAATTCATTCCCATATCATCGCCTGGTATAAGAGAAGCGAACAGAAGATAATTCAAACAAAAATCATCAATGGACCGATGCTCAAAGTCGAAGAGGATTGAAGGCCTCAACCCCTCTGGGCCAGAGTGATATCCGTGAGAATGCGCCTTGGCCAGACCATCTGTGTCACCTTATTTGGTGAATCACATGGCACTAGTGTGGGTTCATTGGTCGAAGGTGTACCTGCTGGTACGATTATCGATGAGGACATTCTGATGGTGGATATGATCTCCCGCAGACCCGGTTCTAAACTTGCGAGTCGGCGCAAAGAGACCGATGAGGTTGAAATTCTATCCGGGGTATATGAGGGTAAAGCAACCGGGGGTCCGATTCTATTGCTGATTCGCAATCATGATGCTCGCTCGAGCGATTACGAGTTCCTTCCCAACCAACCGCGTCCTGGTCATGCCGACCATGTCAGTCACATCAAAAGTGAAGGATTTGCCGACCCGCGTGGTGGTGGTTCATTCTCGGGAAGACTGACCGCAGGATTGGTAGCTGCTGGCTCAATATCACGCCTAATCCTGCCACCTGAATGGAAAGTAGAAGCAAAAGTACACCAAATCGGTGGTCTTGATGAGAGCGAAGGGAGAATATTGGCTGAGAATTGCCGCAAGGAAAAGGATTCTATCGGCAGTTCGGTAATCCTAGAGATCAGTGGTTTACCAATTGGTATAGGAGAACCTTGGTTTGATGGTTTGGAGCCGGCATTAGCAGGAGCAATGATGGCCATCCCTGGGGCGAGAGCGGTCGAATTCGGCCGCGGGGTGATGGCTGGTAATATGAAGGGTAGTGAGCACAATGACCCATGGCTAGATGATTTCAAACTCCCGGAAGGGGCTGATGGCGCTTTGGGTGGAATTAGTACAGGTGCTAAATTGACCGTCATCATTACTTTCAAGCCTCCTTCCAGTATTGCTCAGCCACAACAAACCTGGAATGAGGGGCTCAAGGAAATTCGTGAATTGATTATCAAAGGACGCCATGACCCGGTATTGGCACCAAGGGCTAGGGCGGTTGTCGAAGCGGTTGCCCGATTGGTTCTAGCAGACCTAGGAGTAAGAGGAGGATACATCGATGTCTGAATTGATAGTCCACAAATTCGGTGGCTCTTGTCTCAGAGATAAAGCCGACATCGACCGTATTGGCCAATTGGTTAGTTCATTCGCAGCAAAACCGGTAATCGTGGTTTCAGCACTTTGGGGGGTTACAGACCGTTTAATGCGAGCTGCAAATGATCCATATTACGCAGGTAGATTGGTCGAGGATTTACGACGTCAGCATTTGAAATTTTCTCCAGGGATTGACAAATCTATACACTATGAGAAATTCAATAAAATCCTTAGAATGATTAGCTGTGATTTAGTAACACTTTCCACAGAACCTTCTACTCCAGCAGCGAGAAATCGAATTCTCGCAGCGGGTGAGCGCTTGTCTGCACTGGTCGTCGCTCATCGGTTGCAGCACTTTGGCCTCGATGCTCACCCGGTTGGCGCAGAGGATATAGGGCTGAGGTTGAAGGGGAGAACCGCAGCAAAGATGGTCGATTTGGAAAACTCAAAATTAACTTTAAGCCGCGATAATATCGAAGGTATCCCAATTCTTACCGGCTGGTTTGGCGAAGGTGATGATGGCGAGATCGCCATTCTTACCAGAGGTGGTTCCGATCACTCGGCTTCGGCATTTGCTAATCTTCTCAAAGCCAATCGGGTGATTCTTTGGAAAGATGTCGATGGCATTCTCGCCCTAAACCCGAGATGGGGTATCGCTTCGCCGACAATCGATTACCTCGGCTATGGTGAAGCGATGGAACTCTCGATTCACGGCGCTTCTATCCTTCATCCATTCGCGGTAGAACCGTTGATAGAAAGCGGCATCCCCATGGAGATTCGCAATGTTTCACACAAAATTGGAAAAGAGGCTACGACTATTATTGGGCCCGACATCATGTCATCATCTAGTGAGATAAAGGCTCTCGGCTGCAAAACCGGCGTAGCTATTATCACTACCTCAAAACCACTACAAAAGGAATTCTTTCAGATTGTCGAAGAGGAGGGAATTACGGTTTGGTCATTGAATTCGACCCCTTCAGGTTCAAGAGTGATAATCTCTGCCCATGACCTTGAAACTATTGAACCGGAAATCCAAGAGATGAAAATAGAATATCGGACTGCGATTATCAGTATGGTTGGCAATGGTATCGACGCAAGTATTGTCGAATTATTAAATCTGGAAATAGAGGTAATTAGTGAAAGTAAGCATGGACTTAGGCTAATTCTTGAGACCGACGATATAATCGGTTCTTTGACCACACTTGCTGGAATCAATGGCTTGATTAGTCAGTGATTCACTCTTCTTTATTCTCACGCCAATTCTGCAGATGAGTTGGTAAATCCAAAGCGAATAAACCACCGACGACAATGAATACTATCAACGTACCAAGGGCAACTCCATAAAC
>CAUYXQ010000061.1:0-7574 GCA_963577015.1 Candidatus Thalassarchaeaceae archaeon | reverse complement strand
ATCACCGACAAGGTAATCGTTAATAGTCAACTTGACCATACTGCCATCTTCCTCAGAGACAGTCAATGCCTTGTGATCTATTACCTCTACCTCGAAAGTGTAGATGTTCTTTCCGTTAAGGTCGAAGTCATCGATTTCTATGGTTACGGTCTTTACTCCTTTTTCATTCCACTTCAAAGTCATGATGTGCCCGAGATTGGTATAGGATACCGCTGTCACATCATCTGTGCTTGCCCTTACGAATACCGATTCAACATCTCCATCGATATCTGAAATGAGTTCATCGAAGTTGATTGTCTTCTCTTGTCCGACCTGAAGAACCATCTGATTGATTCCACTTAGATCGACTCTTGGAGCATCGTTGATCGGATTTATTTCCACAGTGATTGTTTGATCGGAGACTTGCTCGTCATCACTTGCTCTAATGGTAAAGATAGACACCCCATTGACATCTGAGTCAACGGTTTGGTAATTCAGCATAAATCCGTCCAGTGTAGCTGTCAGGACGCTGTCATCAGAGTTATCCATTTTCGCTAGGGTCAAATCTGAAACACTGACCGGATTACCATCTGAATCCGTATCCGAGAGATAATTTATCAGATTGATCTGCCCGGCAGAGCCCTCATCGACAAAGAGTCGATTGATGGTATCCCATCGTGGTTGACCATTTTCAATGATATTGAACAATAGCGTACTATCTGCTGTGCCCTCGCCATCGAATACCGAGATTTCAATTCCGGTTTGGATAGGTTCACCATCAATCATCTGAATTGAACTGAAGTAAACCTCTATTTCTCCTGTATCGGGATACCATCCCACAAAGGCATCATGACTACTAGAGACCACCAATCCGCTGATATCTCCAGGCGATTCAGCGTCACTGATGTGTTCGAGCATACTGACCTTTTGACTCGTTTCCACCTTTACTGTGATTGGATCTTGGCTTATCACCGGTAATGAATTCATTATTGTAAATGCATCTTCATTTACAACCCAGTCGCTCTTCTGCCCTCTCGCATCGATTGCACAGGAACGGATATCGTAATTACCACTTGCCAACATGATATCTGTATCAATCATGAAACTACGATATTCGTTGGTCTCGCCGGGGAAAAGTAGTTCTCCATTTTCAGAGGTGTATTGAGCATCCCACAAACCTTGTCCTGAAGGACTAATCTCAATATCGAAATCGATAGTTGACAAATCGATATCGACACCATCGGTAATCTGGGCTCTAGCCTCGACATAGAAATCAGCGTCGCGTTCAATCTCTATAACGCCAGTAACTTGCGGTTCCTTAGAAATTGGGGGTTGATCGTAAAGCATTGAATCAGATCTTGCATTGTTCAAGGAAATCATATCCCTAACAAGATTGCTTAATCTAACCTTGATTGTGGTATCCCAATTAGTCGCTGGAACGGAATTTGTATCCAATTGTGCACTTATCGTTTGGCTCGAACCAGTATTTGGGAAATTATTTAGTGATACAGGCGAGCCAAAATCTACCTCTGTGGTACCATCGATGTAGTAGAATTGTGCATTACCACCGTCGGAATATGCATCCTCACCGTTGTTGACAATCGTAGCCTGAACATCGATGACATCACCAGTGATGTATCCATTATCGGCAGAGGGATTGTTGTAAATTATCTCAGAGATTCCGATGTCGATTAGCGGGACCATGCTAGAATCGGCTGCTGTGAATACATTTCTGTAACCGGTGTGATCTCCATCCTGCAGGGTTGCAATGGTGAGGAAATTCTCTTCAGCGTTATGTCCGCCACCAGCACGAACAGTAGAAATAGGCACAGTCCATGAATGGGTTACCGAAGTTCCGCTACTCAAAGTGAAAGATTCAAATCCGCTTCCAGCACTATTCAGCAACCACTTTTTCCACACGTGGTGTGGATGGGGGTTACCATTCACAGTATAGGTCTCAGGACTGGTACCCTCAGCAACTGCAGCATAGAGCCAAACTGTCTTTGTGCCAGCACCGTTGTAGACTGCGGTAATCTCTATTTCCATGTCATTGCCATTTGCGTATTGAGCAACTTCAAGTTCGAATTGTGCAGCGGAGGCATCCATACCGCCACCACTAGTGTAATATGAGTCGTAATTCTGACCGCCAGAGGTGTAATAATTACCATCATCTGCATCACCGAATGTTGTAACAGGTATTCCGCCGCCATAGCCGGGGGCTGCCGTGATGTGTTCATCTCTGTTTATCGGTGCATCACTTGGCCAGCCGGTTGATTGTGATTCCCAAAAGGAGATGTAAGTGAAGTCGCCACCTCTACCTCCGTTTGTATCGATCAAATTAGCTAAGTTACTCGAAGTGGTTGTGCAGGGAGGGCACCAATATGCCCCCATATATTCAGCAAAGACTGCATGACCTGGTGAAACTGCATAATTTTGGTTTACCTCTTCAGAAAGTGAAATCGGTTCAGTAGGGCTATCTATGGAAATCATTGAACTGAAAACACTCAGAACCATCAATAAGACGAGGGAGGATGCAGCTGTACGTACGGACTTCATACGCTACGCTTTTATCATTAAGTATATGAACATACGTGACCCACGTTTCCCATCCCCCTAGGGGGGGATGATTGATATTCAGACAATCTTCATCAAGAAGCACCCCAAGCCTTCACCATGGCAGATTGGGTTGTTCTTGGCGAAGGCGAGAAAATTCACATGGTAGAATTGGTCGATTCCACTCAGAGTATCAAGGGCTTAGGAGTGTTCAATCCCAAGTTGACTCTCAGTGAAATAGAGATCGGAGATGAAGTGCTAATCGGCCAGAAATATCTAAGGAGAATGCCGACGAGGTTGCCCGAATTAATCAAGGGAATGCAACGGAGAGCACAGACTATTTCCGCCAAGGATGCGGGGGCACTAATCACTAGAATGGGCATAGGTCCAGGGGATTGTGTTCTCGATGCGGGATTGGGCTCGGCAGGGCTCTCACTACATCTGGCGAGAGTGATGGGGAATAGCGGACATTTGCTGACGATTGAGCCGAGAGAGGAGCATGGCGAAGTCGGTTTGACTAATCTAGCCCGAGCGTCTGACTGTTTTGCTGAATTCCCACAGCATGACCACTATGAGGGCTTGGTTGAGGAAGTCGTAGAACAGACCGGTTTGCAATTCGACGCGGTCATCCTTGACATGGCAGAACACAGTGCTGCCATCAAAGCATGCGCTCCCTTGCTGAAATTTGGTGCCCGTCTAGCTTGCTATGCACCGACTACTTCGCAACTTGAATCATGCTGGCAAACCTGTATGGACGTCGGTTTGAACGTTGAATGGGCTGCTGAAATTATCGAAAGACCCTGGGGTAGAGCGAGCAAGGGTGGCATTCGACCGACCAAAGGTGCATTCGGCCATACCGCATTCTTGTTGATAGCGATAAAGACTTGATCAATCGATTACTCTAATCTTTCCTTCACAAGAAGGGCATGTGAAGCGGAAAGGTGTTTCCGCCCCTCTAGGAACTCCCAATTTCTCAGTACACTTTGGACAATTGACCTTACGCTCCTCATCCAGTCTCACTTCGTTTGGACCGAGTAGGTTTTCCAATGCAGGTACGTCTTCACTGGTTGCTGGCTCAATCTCCAATTCCTCAAATGGGCCTACTACGACCTTCTTTTTCTTTGTCATTCGCATTACAAGGAATAGTAGTAGCGCCACTATCCATCCACTCGAAATAGCTGTAAGTCCAGATTGATTATCGAGTTCAAAGCCGAGAGGAAGTGCTAGACCAGTAGGTGGTTTTGGTGGCTCGGTAGCGGTGATGATGAAAGTGCTGGACTCATCGTTGACGGTAGCTCCTTCAATAGTGCTCACCGCTCTTATATTCAATTCGGCAGCAAAACCGTCACTACCCGTGGTGAATAATAGCAACACGAATTCCTGACAAGCACCGGCCGGTAAGGAATAGGTCTGAATCACATCATCCGAACCGACTTGTCGCCAATTCTGTTCAAAGCGGGCAGTGTTCTGACCTTCTAATTCCAATCGCCCGTTTATGGCCGCATTGGCCTGATTGCAGACATTGACGTCGAAAGTAACATCGTCGGAAATGGTAATTGTATCTGCATCACGGTCCATTTCAACCGTAACGATGCCGCTATTGCTCCAAGATGCGAGAATAGTGTAGATTTCATCTTCTTCAACGATGGTGTCGGTTCTGGCTGAACTGGTCGCCCTAAAAGTCAACTCCTGAAGTGAAGCCACCGAATTATCAGTGATTAAACAAGACCATGGTAGTGGTGCGGATGCTGCACTTGCCGCTAAACTAATCGATTCGATTAGACCACAATCAATGCCGACGGTTGTGATGGTTATCGTATCCAAGGAATTGCCGATATTGGTGACTATCACACTTCCGTGTATGACCTCACCAGGCAGTGCCTCATCATCTGTTGAAAGAACGGTAATCAGCATATTAGCCAGATGAGGTACGATGTCTATTTGCAATGAATCCATCACTTGTGAATCGGCAGTGCTGGTCACAGTGATAGTCAATGATTCGCCGCCAGCGGAGGCTCCTGCTGCTGTTTCGCGAATCGTCAGAATGAGATTTACTGATTCTCCTGCTGCCAAGGACACGCTGAGATCTGAGATTGAAATATCGAAGAAAGAAGCGGTATTGGTCGAGTCCAACTCTAAGACAAAGGATTGATTCGAAGTACCGAGATTGGTGACGGCAATCGAGTGAACTCTATCAGCCATTGGACTGGCGATTACCTGCTGACTAGAAGACGCTATCAGCACTCCTAATCTCTCACCGATTTGCAAATCAATAATCACTGAATCAGAAATACCACTACCACTCAGTGTGATGGTGATATCATGATCTGCCTGAACTACATTTGCATCGACTTGAATCGTGAAATTAAAGGGTACTGATTGACCGACACCCACTAGAATAGCAGTGGTGTCTAATTGGGCATCAATCCCTTGGGGAAGTCCGGTAATCGTTGGGGTCAAGGAAAGGTTTGAGGTGCCAGTATTGACTATTATCACTGAAGATTCCACACTTTCAGAAGGGTTTACGGAGATGCGTTCTCCAAAAGGTGGAGTCAGTGAAAACCCATCTTTCTCAAGGACGATAATATCGATTTGTGAGTGAACCATCTGCCCAGCACTACTGCTACTTGAGAGATTGAGCATTAGAGTGAAAGGACCAACCATTCCTACATCTGCAGTTAGTGCCACTTGGACATAGACGCTTGAGTCCCGGGCGACAACGGTAGGAGTTGGCATCACAACACTAAATCCACTGAGTTCTGCCGCACTCAAAAGCAAGGTGTCTTCCTCACTACCATTGTTGATTAGAAGTACGTTCACCGTTTTCTCAACACCTGCAGTCAGGGTGAGGTCATCCTCAGGCGTCAGATCCAAACTCCAATTATCACCGACGGTTATAGTGAATAAATAGGCATAGTTTACATTATTATCAGAGGATACATTTCCATGGAGGCTAAGGCCACAGGTATCGCCTGAATGGGTCGAGGGCAGGGGTATGATGTCGAGGGAAACCAAGGAGGTTGCCCCAACGGCCGTAGTGGTCGAAATAGTAGCGAGATTTGCACTACATTCACCTGAATCAACCTGAAGAGACCAAAGATGCTCGACGATGTACGAACCGGAATTTACCACTGAGATATCAACCGAATCGGTAACCCCGGGTAGCCAAGTAGTCCCTGAATCATCAAAGGAAAATGAGACACCATAGGTTGCAGTAATATTGAGAACCATGGTTGTTTGTGTAGAAAAGTTACCCTTGGTAGATGCTGCGAATAACGCCAGACCGAAATAAGCCGGGGCTTCATTGGAGGGAATGCTCACCCGTAAAGTCGCCTCTCGAATCTCACCGGAGTTCATATTGCTCAGGGTATCGTTTAACCATCTCACCTCCCAAGATGAGGGGATCGAACGTGGAGCTGTCGAAGAGGGGCCAGCACTACCGTTTCCAGTGCCGTTTCCAGTGCCGTTTCCAGTGCCGTTTCCAGTGCCATTTCCAGTGCCATTTCCAGTGCCATTTCCAGTGCCATTTCCGGTGCCGTTACCAGTGCCGTTGCCAGAGTTATTTTGCTGATTAGCATTCCAAGTCTCCCAGAATTCAAGCAAATCGGGCTCTTGATCTACATCGAGAATTATCGTGTCGTTAACATTTCCATCATTGCTTATCTGAACCGGTAGATCTACCGTTGTGCCCGGAGCTAATGAAACCAAACCTTGGTCGCCATTTGCACTAGCGTCGAGCGTGGGCATGAAAACCGGCAATACCGTAAGATGAACTATTATCCACGAAGAGATGTTTGCGTCAGGCTCGGTTACCGTGAGATTTACCGTAGCAGAATCCGAGGGAAGCGCTGAATAATCAAGGCTGATAATAATAGTCGTATTCTTCGACCAAGTAGGGAATACAGCCTCGACTACCGGCTCGGCAGGTATAACCGACCACGCCGAATTAGAAGCATTTGCCGTGACATTAAAATCCTCGATTGAATTACCACCATTATCGATGGTTAGAGTGAGATTAAGCACCTCACCTGGCGCAAGAACAACGTGTATTTGATCGACTGAAAGAGTGATATCTTCATGAGCTAATGCCGGTGTAGCCAACAAAGAGGTGAGGATGATTGCGCATACTGCCCATACAGATTTACGCTTGGTCATGAACCTCCGACCACGATTTGACATTTCAGCCAATCGGCGATAAGACCCTATGGGTCTCAACTCTTCAAAGCTACAATTCTTGCTTCGTCAATAGTCTCCCAAGGGAAACTACCGTCAACACCAGGTGTGCGGCCAAAGTGACCACCAGCAGCGGTAGAGGAATAGATTGGCTTGAGTAAATCGAGTTCCTTGATAATGGCTCTAGGTCTAAAATCAAAGACCCTGTTCACACGTTGGGTAAGGATTGAATCGTCGACGAGCCCGGTACCAAAGGTCTCTACTCGAACACTGACTGGCTCTGCGATTCCGATGACGTAGGCGAGTTGGATTTCACAACGTTTTGCTAGTCCAGCAGCGACTACATGCTTTGCCGCCCAACGACTGGCATAAGCTGCTGAGCGGTCGACTTTTGAAGGGTCTTTGCCGCTAAATGCACCGCCACCATGACGGCCCATACCGCCATATGTATCGACGATGATTTTTCGACCGGTCAATCCAGCATCGGCATATGGGCCTCCTGGATCGGCGAATCTTCCGGTGCCATTTACCACCAAGCGGTAATTATCTGGTAGTATTTCAGCTGGAATGACGTGCTTGACGACCTTTTCCTCAATTTCAGCACGGATGTGGGCTTGCTCAGCATCGACATCGCCACCAAACCGGTCTTTGAGGTCATTATCGTGTTGAATCGCGATAACCACGGTGTGAACATAATCGACATTATCATCTGCATCGTATGCAATAGTCACTTGGCTCTTGGCATCAGGTCGAGCCCATGGTAAGATTCCTTGTTCACCTACCTCGGACAGTCTGCGAGTCAACTTCTGTGAAAGTGCAGCGGCAAGAGGGAAATAGCGGCCATTGAGTCCGGGCAAACCTTCGGTTTC
>CAUYXQ010000060.1:0-7652 GCA_963577015.1 Candidatus Thalassarchaeaceae archaeon | reverse complement strand
TCGACCATTCCTGGTTGCCATACTTGTTGAAATTCGCCATGGACCTTATGTTGAATGCCGTCATAGAGTTTTATCGGCCTGACGTTAGCAAACAAATCCAGTCCGCTCCTCAAACCTAAAATCACAGATCCTCCTGCTAAATCTCCATTGGAGAGGAATGCATCTGGATACCCGATTGCCCCTAAAAAAATCGCATCCGCTTCATCTCGACAATATTCAAATGAGCCTTCTGGCCACTCCTCCCCGGTCTCGAGATAATGTTGACCCCCACAAGGAATTGTTTTCATATCAAACGAATAATCAGTGTGTTCTTGGATGGTCTCCAATATCCTAATTGCTTCTAGGGATACCTCTCGGCCTGTGCCGTCGCCGGGCAAAATTACGATGTTGAAGGCTGGCATGAGACGTGCACTGGCCGCCTATACATGAACACGTCCCCTGTTTATTATTCGGGAGTTATGTGTTATTTCACCATTAAGTCTGGGCTATCCTTATGGTCTTCCACCTGAACAGTGGTTGATATGGCCGACGACCGCGGTGAGTCCACTGGGGACTCTCTTAATACAAATTCAATGCCTGAAGTGGTGCAGAGATTGATTGATGTAATGATTGGCATCAATCCCGAGTTCTCTTTTGAAGATTGGCTTGAGCAAAAAGCGAATGAGGACTTGAATTTGCTTTCAAGTGATATTGAGAGAGAGAGGAGGCAAATTGAACAAAGACTACATCGTTTGAACAATATCACTTACAGATTGGTCGATTCCCCGTCATCCCTGCCTGAGGGACAAACCAATTTATTCGATTGTTTCGACCTTCCTGACCCAATAAAACATCTTACAAGCCGAATGGATGTAATGGAGGTAGCCGATATCCCTCATCCAGCCGGCTCTTTCTTGGACCTGATGCCAAATGATTGTAATGATGACCCTTTGCTAGCCATCTCTGCTCAATTGATGATGGTGATAGCACAGGACAAGGTTGGAAATGGCAGCCCTTGGGTATCAGTAGATGACCTGTTTGACGGTCTAGAACTCAGAGGAATATCGAGTGTTGAGTGTGAAGAAGCATTGGATCATCTGCTGATGGCGGGCCAATTGCACGAGGTAGATGATGACTGCTTTGTCCCTGAAGATTGAAGGCGCCCCTGAGGGTGAAATCAATAGTGAATTGGCTGTCGATGCCATCGACCAATATCTAAAGGAGAAGAGTAAGTACCTATTCATCATTATTCTCCACGTTCTGATTATCGCTATCTGTGGGTGGTATTTTCTGGAAAAAACATTTTCGGCCACCGTCGTCCTGATTTTTGTCTTCAATCTCGTATTTATTTTTATTATGTTTAGGCGGAAAAAGAAATCTATTGTGAGGCTTCTCTCACTAATAGATATGACCGGACTTGTGGAACTCACCGCTGAAGAACGAAACCTTGATTTAAATTTACAGGCACTTAAAGCCCGAATTATTGCTGCTGAAACTATTCATGTAAAAACTCAAATCAGGGGAGGGGATGAAAAAGGCCCCACCTGGGGAAAGCAAGATTCTGCATTAGATTCAATGGCAATACAAAGAGATGCTATTGAACACGGTGTTGTATACGAAGGCCTAGAGGGGGAATTGACCGAGGGTGAAAAAATGGTTGAAATGGCCAATCAAAGATATGCTGATATGGCCGAAAAACGTTGGCAAGAAACGGAAAAACAAGATGCTGATCTTCAAGAATATGGCGTAGAAAAACTGTCTGAACTAGTACAAACCGACTACTTTGAAAAGCACGCTCAAGAAGGGGTTTTCGCAATGACAGCAAAACATGATGAGGAAGACAGTGAACCTAATATGGACGCTGGTGCTGAGCCTGAGTGATGAAGGTGAAGGCCATACTTGTTGCTGGTGGACATGGTTCTCGCCTTCTACCCTTTACCCGCTACACGCAAAAGACTCTGTTGCCATTGTATGGAAGGCCGGTAATCGATTATGCACTCGGTACAATTCGCAGATCTGGGATAAAAGACATCACCATTATCGCCAATCAATTTATTGGCCAGATAGCCAATCATATTGGCTGTGGCCTCCCAGGAGAAAGAATTCATTATATCCTTGAGGAGGAGCCCTTGGGTGTTGCTCAAGCATTGGAGTTAGCTCGACCCCATAACCAAAATTGTCGTCTAATGATATATTTCTCAGACAATATTACCGCTATGGAATTTGCTGATGAAATGCACCGATTTATCGATGCAGAACAACCCCCAGGTTGTGTTCTTCTCGCTAGAGAGGTGGAAGATCCTAGAGCATTTGGTGTAGCCGTACTAAAAGATGGAAAGATTATCGGTATAGTTGAAAAGCCAGAAGACCCCCCCTCAAATATCGCCATTGGTGGCATTTACCTCTATGATGAAAGGTTTTGGGATTTTCTCGATGAATTGTACCTTGCAGACCCAGATGGATTCTCTATTTCCGACATCAACCGCAAATATATCTCGCTCGATGCGGCTGTGGTACATTCCTCGGGTGGTGAAACCTGGGTTGATTGTGGAACCCCAGAAGGATTGTTCCAAGCAGCGATAATGGCTGAAGAAGGAATGTTAAACCCATCACCTCATAGGAAGTGAAATAATGAAAATTGGCATTATTGGCGCAGGAATGGTTGGCGGGGCTATCGAACATTGCTTTGCCCATGCTCACGAATTATTCATCCATGACCCTGCGAGAGGCACTGAACTTTCAATAATCACAGATAATGTTGATTTTGCATATATTGCGGTTCCAACCCCGCCCCATCCCGAAACCGGAGAGTGCGATACACGGATTGTAGAAGGAATCTTGGATGAATTGCCAGATGGTTTTACCGCAGTGATAAAAAGCACGGTAATTCCTGGAACCTCTCAAAAATACCATGAAAAATATTCGCATTTAAAAATTGCATATTCCCCTGAATTTTTGGTTGAAAGGCAAAGATTAGAAGATTTTTCTAATCAGGACATATTGGTTTGTGGCACACATCACTCCGATGTTGCTCAGCGTGTATTTCAGCAACACCGGGAAGCCGGTGTTCTGCGAACAGACCAAACCTTTCACGTCACCCCTACTCAGGCTGAATTAGTAAAATACACAAAAAATACCTTCTATGCGGTTAAGGTGATTTTTGCCAACCAGATGTATGATATCTGTGAAAAAATGGGTGAAGATTGGTATAAAGTTCGTGACATTATCACAGCCGAGCAAGCGCAACCAATAGGTCAGTCACATCTTGATCCAATCTTCGGTCTTAATCGTGGATTCGGTGGGAAATGCCTACCAAAAGATTCGCTAGCACTTGGGGTTCTCGCTGAACGCCTAGGGGTAAAATATGAGCTTCTCGAAGCGATTCAAAACGATAATGACGGTTTGCGTAACCTCCTAACAGGAAAACCAAGTGATGTCGTCACCAATGATGATTGACCGGCAAAGTCTTCATCCACCGGCCAATGGCCTGTCGATGAGGTTACCTGAAAGTACGTTTGGCCGATATATCTGTATCGGCCTCATCAATCTCACCGTCTTCTATCTCTTATACGAATGTCTATTCATCATTCTCAGTGACAAGGCACATGGAGCGTCATTTGCCTGGGCTAGTGCGTGGATTATAGGCAGTGTTTTTGCTCATTGGACACATAGGGCATGGACATTCAATACCACATTGGGAATTAAGTGGACAATGGCTACTGCTTTTGCAGTCTATACAGTGGGACTGATTGGCTCTACTGCTTGTTTTACCTTGGCTGTTGAAATGCTAGAAATGAATCACCGAATTGCATGGCTTGTGAATTGTGCACTATGGGGTTTCTTAGATTATTTGGGATTGAGGGAAATCGCATTTCGTCATGAAAACATAGACACGGATGATTTACAATAAAATTGCTATTGTGAATGTAAATATTCAATTCTCGCTAATTAGTAATCGGCTTCATTACAAGATGGATTTGTTAAATATTGCGTGTGGTTGAAGTCTGATGACGTATACGCTGGTCTAATGCTGCCTGATACACTTCACATGCTCCCCCAAGCCGAAAGATTCGCCTACGCGAAACTTCTCGCCTTCATGGCTAGGGTGGATAATGAACTAACCGTTGAAGAAATGTCTACTTTTGAGCAGCGCCTAGGTACTGCTTTGCTTTCCCCGGGGCAAAGAAAGGAAATTCGTACTTATCTCAAAAACCCCCCTCCTTTAGCAGACTGCTTAGCAGAATTAGGCCAGGAATCTGGTCGATTAGCCCTGCGCGATGCTGTGATGATGGCTGCTGCAGATGGTAATGTTGACGATGATGAACTTGATGTGCTCGATGAAATCGTCGAATACCTCGGATTGGCTGAGGATTCGATTGACCGTTTATTAGAGTGGACAAAAAGGGGATACCGTTGGATGCAATCCGGTGTCGATCTACTCAATGAACTAGCCGAATGAGGATTGTAAATGCTGCCCGACAGCGTCCAGCTTCTCGATGAAGATGAGCGGCGAAAGCACGCCATTATATTGATGATAATCGCTGCTGCAGATGGAGAATTGGTACGTGAAGAAATCTCTGCGATCGAATCATGCATGGGATTGATGTTGATTCATCCAAGTGTACGTGAGGATATACGGCAATGTCTTACCTCCCCCCCAGAACTAGATGATGTGATTTCAGAAATGGAAATTGCTACCATAAGACTTGCCTTACGAGATGGGGCTATCGTCGCTGCTGCCGATGGTGATTATGATGATAAAGAACTCAATATTCTGCGCATACTGGCAAAGAGCTGCGGTATCGATGATAAGAGGTTGAAAAGATTATTGGATTGGGTGAATGATTTATGGCGCCTATGTGCAAATGGCCGGGAAATCATTGCTGCGCCAATGCTAGGCGATGATAAGTTAATCTGACCGATGCCGAAAAGCGGTGATTTCAGTCCCTGATTGGGACAGATAGTGATTTGATTTTTCCCACTTAGGGGAATGGTGTTGCAGATGAGGAAATCAGACTACAACTCAGCGTATCCTTATTAATCATAAACCCGTCGATGAACTACTGCTTGAGTAGTAATTCGGGAGGTGCTGACATGGGAATACATCCAAAGATTGGCATCACGGGGCTTCCGCGCAGCGGTAAAACCGCGGTTCTCGCCAAGGTATTAGAAATGATAACGGACGAGCGAAGGGGTGAAATCGATGCCAGAGGAGGAATTTCTTCGTCGATTGAAATAATAGGTGGCATGAAGACTGAACCGATCCTAGATGGTTCTGAAAGAGTTGGTTTCAAAGTCATCGATATAAAGACCGGTGATGAAGCAGTAATGGCCCACAAAAATATCGATTCGCGTCTGCGAGTCCTTGGTTATGGCATCGATACCGATGCCCTTGAATCCGTTGCACTTCCTGCGATTGAATTCGCTAAGGATTATTGTGAGGTAATCGTTATTGATGAAATTGGTAAATTCGCGGTAGAGTCTGAGGATTTCGTCAATATGGTACGTGCTGCATTAGAAGTAGACAAACCAACGGTTCTCGCTTTGCACAAGAAAAGTCGTCATCCCTTATTGCAGGACATCAGACGTAGAGATGATGCGCGTATTCTCGAAGTAACCCCGGTTAACCGAGCATTACTCCCATACAAAATACACAAACTGATGAGAGAGACTTATTGAATATACTCATTGGTGAAAATGATGACCCCGAGCATTAAAGCCGGTAGAATACTTATCGGGTGTGGTTTTGGGCTCTTTTTCGCTACCGGTTTAGCAATGATCTCGGGGGTGATTACCTCGGATATTTACTCCTCTTCTTCACTTATTCCCTTTGCTGCGATTGGCTTTCTTTTAATCGGTTGGCTAACGATATCTGGCAAAGGCCCACTAATTGCTTGGTTTCCAAATGAAATTGATTCCGAGGTTGTTGCACGCATCGAAAAAGAAGTTGATGAAAGTAAAAAAGAGGAAAAAATGGGTGGTGCGTGGGCAAAACTTGAAGCAACCGTCCTTGATAAAAAAATAGAGGAGGAGTGAATTTGAGATTTGTTTATCTGCCTCAAAAACGTAAAACGGGTAAAACTATTGCTGGAATAATCTTTCTCTTGATGGCCGTGGGTTATTTGGCCATGGGAATTGGAGGGGATGAGACGATGTTTACCGCTGCTTGTTGTACCGGCGTTCTCAGTATGATATTCCTCGGTGCTGCTTCCTCGAAGGGGACAAACCCGTATGTTATCCACCAACAACCCGCGCCTCAACCAGTAGTTCAGCAAATTGTACAACAAGTTGTCCACCGGCCAATCCCCACCCCTCAACCAATAACGCCTGTACCTCGACAACAAATCCGAAGTTCTCCTCAAGATTTAGAAAGAGCCCGGGATTTTGATGCCGCTGCCGATGAATATCAGCGGCTAGGCATGTATGCCGAGGCGGGAAGAGTAAGGTCGATGTATCTTGAAAATGACCAACCACTTGTTGCGATTGGATCGGTTGGCGACACTATACTCAATGATTCGGTAATGATGTCACCTAGCGATTCTACTCAATTAAATTGCCCTTCTTGTGGCAAAGAAGTCGACGCTGATTTTAACTTGTGTCCATATTGTCAGCACAACTTGTAAAGGAAATTTCATGACCCCCTTCCTAGTGCAATGACTGGAGACGATTACGATGAGTGAAGTTCCAGAAGGATTACACTATACAAAGGAACACGAATGGATACGCGTCGATGGAGATGAGGTTGTTATTGGGATTACAGACCATGCACAAAATTCTCTAACCGATATCGTTTATGTCGAATTGCCTGAAGTCGGTCTAGCCAGTGAAGTGATGGAAGAAATCGCAATTGTCGAATCCGTGAAATCAGCTTCGCCTATATTTGCTCCACTAAAAGGAGTAGTCACCGCAATCAATGAGGCTCTTGAAGACACACCTGAATTGATAAATCAAGACCCATATGGAGAGGGGTGGATGGTAAAAATGACTATTGATGACTCCAACAATATCCCTTCATTACTCGGTGCTGCTGAATATAAAGCGGAAATTGGCGAGTGATTATTTGTTAGTCATTTACGTCGATGGTTCCTGCCTCGGCAATCAAAATGTAGATGCTGAAACCGTTGCAGCTTGGGGCGTCGTCGTCGTCGAAGGTGATTCAAAACTAGGCCGAGGCACTGGTGAAATTATCCATGAGTTTTGTGGTAGAGTAATCACTAATCCAGGGGAGGATGGTTTTCTTGGCGCTGATGTCGGCTCCAATAACACCGGAGAACTCAGCGCAATGGCCCATGCCCTACGTTGGTTGTTACTACAAGAAGGTGAAGATGCAGTAATGATTCGCACTGATTCTACTTATGCTGGCAATCTAGCAAGCGGAGCATGGAAAGCAAAAGCAAACAAGGAAATGGTTCGAATATTACGTCTTCTTTGGGACGATGTTAGTGCCTTAAGGCCGCTTGAGTGGCAGCACATTCGCGCTCATAGTGGCCATAGATGGAATGAAAGAGCTGATCATCTCGCCTTTAGAACTGCCAATGAAGAAGCGGTAACTCCGTTAGGGTTTTGGAAGCCTGGTCAGCGCTGATGAACAACAATAGTGGAAGGACTCTTTTTAAGAGAGCCGTCTAAGGTGGTCATGGGCGATGAACCAGAGTGGCGTTGGTTAACCCTTG
>CAUYXQ010000059.1:0-7719 GCA_963577015.1 Candidatus Thalassarchaeaceae archaeon | reverse complement strand
AAATAATCGCCGAAGCAAGACAAGATGGTATTATCGAAAGCCCTACCGAGATTGTAAGCGGGACTGTTCCCGAGGTAGCAGTATTTGCTCAAGTCGAGCCAGTGGCAGAGTTCGATATCGATGCAATCTGTGAAAGAGCCGAGCATGACCTATTGGCAGGCGAAGCAAAAAGTGCCTTATCGGCATTGAAACCTCACCTGCATGCTGCAGCGGCAAATCATGCAAAAGCATGGAAAATCGCCGCTGGTTCAATGGCGAGACTCGGACTCGATGACCACGCCATCAATGCTTTTACCCATTCACTAAATTTGGTAGAAGATGCCAAAGCATGGTTTAATCTCGGCGCCTTACATTTACGCAAGGGCAATAATACAGCCGCACAATCAGCCTTGAGTAGTTCATTACTCAAAGATGGAAACTATCTCAAGGCTGCCCAAAAATTGGCTGAAGTTGCAAAAAGCAATGCCGATGTAGCGGCATATCTCGAGGCTTTGCGAGCCATAGCTCGGATAGAGGATAATTACCAATCTAAAAGGGATTTGGCACAGGAGTTGGTCGAACTTGCAGAAGGGGAAGCAGAAATCCTAGAGAATAGTCATGGTTTACCACCAACGATTCCACTGGGTCCTGATTTAGCCGCTGAAGCGATATCGCTGCTCGGCGAGGAGATATCTCCTCTCAAGGCTCGTGCTATGAGCGCATTTGGTGACCATACCAATGCTGTGGTAACCTGGAAGGCCATTATTCAACAGAATAAGGATGAACCTGAGTCGTGGAAGGGATTGGCAAAAGCACTGGAAAATGCAGGTGATATCACCACAGCTCAACGCTGTCATGAAAAGGCAAATCAACTCCTACAGGGATCATCTACAGTGCTTGCACCACCTGCAGAAGAAACCGCTACTGCCAATGCCACATTGAATCAAACGGTTGTGGAACAACCTATGGCGGCTACACAGCCTAACCCGGTTGTTGATCTCGCAGCTGCAGCACTCGAGGCTAGTGCCGCGGTTTCAATCAATCAACCAATGCGCTCAGACTCCAGTGCTATCGCCAATCAAGACGTGGATTGGTACAATAAAGGAGTGGCATTGATTGAGGACAAGAAATATCGAGAAGCACTTGGTTGTTTTGACAAGGCTCTCTCTTCCTTCGCCGGCAATGACCAAATGGTCATCAGAATACTGAACGGCAGGGGTAATGCTTACTATTATCTGGCTGATTACCCCAAATGTGTCGAGTCTTATCACCAAGCGATGGTTATCGACCCTGCTGCAGTAAGGGGTCAAACCCTCTATAATATGGGTACAGCATATGCAGAAATGCAACGGTATGAAGATGCAATCAAATGTTTTGAACAAGCAATGCCTCGTGGATTATCCAAAGAGGAAGGGAAATTAGCAAAAGAACAGGTAAGGCGCTGTCGTATCCTCCTCAAGGAACAGCAGAAGAAGAATCGTTGAGAGCGCAGGTTCATATCCATCCTACTCGTGGCCCCATCATGGATTGTGGCACTTGCGAAACCGCTCCAGCCGTTACGATTACCAAACCAGAGCCGGTTTCAGTAACATTGACGATAACTGAAAGAGCAACGACAATGCTCACCGATGCCTTTGGCGAGGATGACTCGCACGCATTATTGGTCGGTGTCAGCAGCGGCGGATGCTCGGGCTACATGTATGATTTACAGATCGTGGAATCAACCGAACAAGACGTCCAGGAATTGAACATCGACGGCTTTAGGGTTCTGGTGCCAAATGCTACCAGCCATCTTCTCGACGGTATCGAAATAGACTTTGTTGAGAAATTGATGGGCGGGGGTTTCAAAATTAGCAATCCAAATGCCGATAGTACCTGTGGGTGCGGTGAGTCTTTCTCCTAAGGTGTGAAAATGCCAATAGTGGCTAGAGATGCCAGTTTACTCGTTCTTAGGGGCACTGATGTTCTAGAGTTCCTAGATGGCCTATCTACTAATTTGGTCAAAGGTTTGCAAACCGGTGCACATGTACAGACGGTTTTTACTGATCGTAATGCACGAATTATCGATTTGTGTACTTGCTACCATATGGATTCATTCATTGCTTTAATCGGCCATAATAGCAATCGTGAAAACTTGCTTAAGCACTTGGATAGAGGAATTTTGACCTCTGATGTCAACGTCTTAGATGCGACCGAAAATAATGATTTCTTCATCGAAATAACCACAGAAACCAAGGAATACAGTAGCGATATCACCGCAATAAGACTTACTGAATCAGAGGTTTTACTCGTCGCCAGCAAGGGAACGGGGCCAGATGTTGACATGAATCAGGAGCAGTGGAATGAATGGCGTATTCAAGAGGTACGCCCTGATGTAGGCCATGAAATAACCGATAAATACCATCCATTTTCCTGTGGATTGGCACATCTTGTTCACATGAATAAAGGCTGTTATATAGGCCAGGAAATACTTGCTAGAATGCGCTCAAGAGGTACAGTTGGTCGCCAATTGCAGCGTATGGAAAACGGTGACTGTAAACCGAATTTCGTCACTACAAAAGGAAAATCCCATTGCCTGGCAATCGTTAGAGTCAATAGCCGAGAATCTCTTTGAGTTGCTGCTTGTAAAAATTGGCTGAACTCTGTAAAGATGCGAGTTCATCTACACTCAAATCCAATTTGAAAATCTTCTCAATACCATTGGCACCAAGGATACATGGAACACCGATATAAACATCATTCAATCCATATTCACCACTGAGAAAACACGAGGCAGGTATGACTCTGCGGCGGTCATTGAGAACCGATTCAGCCATTATCGCCGCAGCAGATCCAGGTGCGTAAAACGCAGAACCACGCTCCAATAATTTGACTATCTCTCCTCCACCACTCGCGGTTCTGGCAGAGATTTCGGCTATTCTTTCCTCGCTCATCAACTGGGTGATTGGAATTCCACCAACAGTGGTATAGCGCGGTAGAGGAACCATCGTATCACCATGTCCGCCAAGAACCATTGGGCTGACGTCTTCCTCGGCACAATTCAATTCCAACGCGATAAAATGAGCCATGCGTGCACTATCGAGAATACCTGCTTGTCCAATAACTCTATTATGCGGGAATCCGGTGACCTTTTGCATATGATAGGTCATCAGATCCAGTGGGTTGGTAACCATGATAATGACTGCATCAGGTGCGTGATCTTTGATGCCAGAGCCGACTTGAGAGATAATCTCTGCATTCTTGCCAATCAAATCCTCTCGGCTCATCCCCGGCTTACGAGGGAATCCGGAGGTGACTACGATGACCTCGGAGCCAGCGATATCTGCATAATCTGCGGTTCCAGTAATCGTACCATTATAATTCAGAACATTAGCATTCTGACTCATATCGAGTGCCTTGCCCTTGGCGAATCCTTCAAAGATGTCGAGCAGTACGATATCTGCAATCTTCATCTGCGCCAAGACTAAAGCACAAGTCGCACCTACATTTCCCGCGCCGATTACTGCTATTTTTCTGCGTCCAGTTGCCATTTCAACCACTCCAATACTATCGGCCAAAAGGAGGTTGTCCATAAGGTTAGGCAGTGTTGTGGGGGTTACTTGCTTTTGGTTCATCAACCGAGTCGTTGAAGAACCATATCAAAGTGGCAAGAATTATCCAGACATCTACTGGGGGTCTTCATATGCGAATTGGTGTGGTAAAGGAATCTCTAGGAGAACAACGTGTAGCTATTGTTCCAGGTAGTATGAAGAAATTGAAAAAAGCCGGTTTTGAGGTTATTGTCGAAACCGCTGCTGGAATTTTAAGCAATTATCGCGATGAGGAATATACCACGGCCGGTGCCGAGGTTTCAACCCGGGAACAGGCATTATCTTGTCCCATCATCATCAGCATTGGTTTGCCAGATGTTTCCTCTTTGAACAAAGGACAAATCGTAGCCTGTGTCAGCGACCCCTTTCGCCATCCACAAAAGGTCAAACAATGCTTGGAAGGAGGTATCACCTTACTCTCGATGGATATGATCCCTCGGCGCCTTTCGCGGGCGCAATCGATGGACGTTAATTCAAGTCAAGACAACCTCGCTGGATACAAGGCTGTGCTACTCGGTGCAGCTAATGTCGCTCGTGGAATACCCATGATGACCACTTCAGCCGGTACGGTTCGTCCGGCAAAGGTAGTGATAATGGGTAGTGGTGTTGCCGGTTTACAAGCGATTGCTACCGCCAAGAGAATCGGTGCAATCGTCTACGCATCTGATGTTAGAAGGAGTGCTGCAGAGCAGATAGAATCCGTCGGTGGGCGTTTTATCGAAGTCGAGGGAATGGATGACTTCGAGGATGAATCAGGCTACGCAAAACCGCTAACACCTGAGTTTATCCAAAAGGTCAATGATACCGTGTGCGAAGTGGCTAAAGATGCAGATATCATTGTCACCACTGCCCGAATATTTGGCCGACCTGCTCCTATTACCGTTCCTGCATCAGCGATTGCTGAATTTAAGAGCGGAGCGGTTGTTGTCGACATGAATGCCGATGTAGGTGGTAATTGCGAACTTACCAAGCCAGGTGAAGTATTTACGACCGATAATGGTGTAATTATCGTCGGTACCTCGAATCTCCCAGGAACTTTAGCGACGACCGCCAGTATGCTCTACTCGAATAATCTGACTACATTCATTACCAGTCTGGTCAAAGAAGGTGAAGTGGTATTATCTGAAGAAGACGATGTTCTAGTCGGGGCTCCAGAGGGCTCAGATTTCCATATCGGTGGAATGGGTGGAGTTCTTATCTGTAAGGATGGAGAAATCCATCATAAGCAATCTCGTCTAGCGGGGGTGGTGCAATGACACCAGAGTTATTGATAGGTAGTATTACATTATTCGTGATGGCAATTTTTCTTGGTTTTGAATTGATTACCAAGGTGCCATCGACATTGCACACGCCACTGATGAGTGGGGCGAATGCGATATCGGGAATCAGTATTGTCGGTGCTCTTTTTGGAGCAAATGTTGCTTATGACGGTGGTAATACTGTCACGAGTGGCATTCTAGCCTTCGTTGCAGTGGTATTGGCGATGATCAATGTTGTCGGAGGTTTTGCAGTCACAGATCGTATGCTCAATATGATTGCTGGTAAGAGGAGGAGGGATTAGATGTTTGAAGATTGGGTTTCAATCGGTTATCTGATCAGCGCTGCCCTTTTCATTCTGGGTCTAAAGAAACTAGGGCACCCTCGAACCGCACCACGCGGAAATCAACTCGGCGCTATGGGGATGTTGGTAGCGGTATTGACCACAATTGCTGATATGCAATTCTCAGGTGGAATATACTGGGTTTTAATCGGTTCTGGAATTTTACTTGGAAGTGCAATTGGCTATTGGATGGCGAAGAAGGTCGAAATGACCGGCATGCCAGAGATGGTCGCTCTGTTCAATGGTTTTGGTGGAGCTGCTTCGGCACTAGTCGCATTATCTGAATCAATAAAATACATCGATGGAGCGGCACTCCCACAAGGTCTAGAACTATGGGTAGTGATGATAGCCGCTGGACTTTCAGCCTTGGTCGGATGGATGACTCTTACCGGGTCTTTGCTGGCAATGTACAAACTGAAAGGTGGTATCAGTGTATTTGGCAAGTGGATAAAAACCCCAACTTGGGGTCCTAAGTGGCTTAACCCAGTCAAGGTCGTATTATTCTTTGGTGTACTTGCACTGATTGTGATGGCGGTCAAGGACCCTCTCAACAGTGATATCCTCTGGGCGATAATCGCCATCTCATGTCTCCTTGGAATCGTTCTTGTCCTACCAATTGGTGGCGCAGATATGCCGGTAGTTGTTAGTTTGCTAAATTCACTTTCGGGAATCGCAGCAGCCTTTACCGGCTTTATCATCGGCAATAGCGTATTGATTGTCGCTGGTTCACTAGTCGGCGCCTCTGGATTGATTCTAACCTTCATCATGTGTAAGGCGATGAATAGACGATTGATCGATGTCTTGTTCAAATCCTTTGGTGGCACTGGCGATAGGGTAGAATTGACGCGGACAAAGGTCGGTAGCGATGCTGATGAAGTAGCAATGATTCTTGACGGCGCGCAAAAAGTCATCATTATCCCAGGCTATGGGATGGCGGTTTCACAATGCCAGCACCAAGTCAAAGAATTCGCTGACCTGATTGCCGAGAAATACGACACTGAGGTCAGTTATGCAATTCATCCAGTCGCAGGAAGAATGCCGGGGCACATGAATGTCCTTCTCGCCGAGGCCAATGTACCCTATGAGCAATTGATCGAGATGGATGAAATCAACTCCGAGTTCCCCGATTGTGATGTCGCACTTATCATTGGCGCAAACGATACTACAAACCCGGCTGCAAGAGGCGATGAAGGACCACTTGCTGGAATGCCTATCATCGATGCCGATCTTGCACGTTCGGTAGTTATCATCAAGCGTAGTCTTTCAGTAGGCTATGCTGGAGTGGATAACGATTTGTTTTACATGGACAAAACCATGATGCTCTTCGGCGACGGTAAGTTGATGATGGGCCAATTGAATAACGCTATCAAAGAATCGTGATGCAGCCTTCTTCAAGCCCAGCCTGAAAAAGAAAGGAACAACGTTCAAGAACGTGGTTTATGTGGGCAGGTCGTAGGTGGTTCCATGCGGACGATTACTCGACTAGCACTACTCACCTGCCTCTTGGTAATGCTATTGGCTCCCGTCAATGGCTATCCGGGAAGTCAAACCACTACCGCCATGCAACCACCATGGGCCAATAATGGTGACTTGACCTTGAATACCGGCTGCACATGTCACGGTGATGCAGCCCCATCAACCGATGTAGTAATCTCGGTATCAGGGGTTCCACGTGCCTATGAAGTAGGTGAAACCTATAATTTCACAATTACCTTACAACATGCTAGCAATGCCGAGGGAGGATTCATCCTGTGGGATAATGGCGCTGGGACGTTTGAAGCCGGAGAAGGTTTTGAGATGATTCTCGACGGCGCCACTGAAACCGGAGCGGTTGGTCACACTGTGCCTGGAAACAACTGGGTGGTAAACTGGACGGCTCCAGCTAGTGACGTTGGTGAAATACACTTCTCAATGGCAGGAAATGCTGTAAATGGCGCAGATGGTGCTGATTCAAATGATGCCTGGAACCTGCTGCCATTCTCTAGTTCCGCACCGGGAACTGCAACCGCAGAAGATAATGATTCTCTTGCAACAAAGACCGTTAGCGTCGGCGATTACGATGCGCTTTTTGTCACTGAAAAAGACCCCGAGGCCCTCGAAGCCGAACGCCAAGCAGCACTGGCTAAGAGTTATTTCGAATGGGGTAATATCTACTTCTGGAGCACCTTGTCGATTCTATTAATCGCTGCTGTTGTCCAAGGTGAATTCTACGAAAGGAGATTCGGCGGGGGGCCATCTCACCTCGACATCTCAATCGCAGTACCGCAGGGGATTATCAAAGGAGTGATTACCCTTGGTTTGCTAATAGGTTTTGGCTGGGCATGGGATGGTGGTCAAGCATGGAGCGTCTTATTGCTCATTGGAATGCTAACACTTTGGAGTGGATATTCGACATACAGAATCGTCATCCAAGCACAAGCACCGGCAAATGACATGGATCGCGTGTGATGAGTCGGATGGGTGGATTGAAACTCGCCGATGATGAAGATGTCCCCCTTGAACATCATCTGAGTGAATTCTCCTATCGTGCTTCACTATTGCTATTGTTAA
>CAUYXQ010000058.1:0-7750 GCA_963577015.1 Candidatus Thalassarchaeaceae archaeon | reverse complement strand
TTCTTTAGGAGGAATGTATGCACGCGGCGAATCATTATTGTTTTTCTTACCAAAGGACATCGTGTTGATATTCCCAGTCTGGGCCAGCGCGATTCTATTGGCGATGGGATTGACGATGATTTCAAAATCAGCCATAGAGCATCGACGAGGATGAAGCGGTTGTTTCAGGTTCGCCTGTGCCCTCAACCATAGAGCGTACTTGCTCCTCTATTCTTTCGGCCTCTTCGAGCAATGGTGCATGATCGAGGTCGATGGCGGGCAATAATTCGTTAAGATGACTAATTAGAGTAGCTGCTGCTCTAGCATCTGGGAACCTTGGGTCAGCCTCGACCATGATACTCATGATATCCAAACCTCTTCTGCGTCCTTCGCCAAGAAGGACGCCAGTAATGCCTTTGATAACACCCTGTTCAAGCGGTTGAATACCCAATGTTGCCAATAATTCTCGCATTTTCACCGTCGAACCGACCCCGAGAAGGTCGACCTCCCCACTATCTTCGTATTCGACAACCGGTTCCTGGCCATTCATCGAACTCTTCATCCCTTGTTTGGCAAAAGCATCGATAAGAACTCCAGCCGCAAGATCAGCACTCTTTGACCAATCGAATAGTGCATTGACGATGCCGTGAACCAAGGGCTCTGGAATAATTAATTCAGACATCAACAGAATTACTTTGTCGCATTTTGTGAGTTTTGGGGAACAGATAGGAGTTCCTGCATAGGCGCGAATCGGCGGTAGTGGTTCACCATCTTGAACCAGACAAAGCGGAGGTAGATGAGGGTCGATTACCCCGCCGACAAATTCCAATTCCAATTTTTCAATCAGATAATGGGCGACGATGCTCGAGACCATACCAACTGATGGGAAACAACAGAAAATAGTCGCATCCTTGGTTTCAACTAGGTCGCTAATTTTGACAATCGCTTCGGCCATGTTCAGGCCACGGCTTGTATTGCGTATGAACATCACTACCTTTCGGCCTAGCTCAAGAGAGGCTTGATGATGGGGGAGAGGATGGGCGAGCATGGCCGAAACAGAAGGGGTATCACATACACTCTCGCCATCGGCATGGAATAGATTTGAGACCTGCCCGCGGCAATATTGGCTGAGTCGACAAAAACTACCGCGTAAGGCCGGTATGGCTGCTAGTCTCGGAACGATAGTTCATGCATCGATCGAGGATCTCTTGCAGATGGACCTGTCAGGTCGAGATGATCTAGAGGTTGGCTGGCTCGGCACTACCGGCGAGGAATTCCTGCGCAAGCGTTGGCAAGAAGAGAAGCAAATATTTCACAAAACCCCACGCCGGCCTAAATGGAAGGAAGAGGATTTTCCCAAAGCAAAACGCCAGCAACGCGGTGCGATTCGTATGCTCTTGCGCTTTATCGACTCACCCGAAATCGCCAACGATAAGGTTTCGATAGCTCACTGGCGTAAATTACATTCACGGGTTATTGCCGTAGAAGGGGAATTGCGAACAGTCGACGACCGTCTGATGGGCCGATTGGACATGTTATTGGCAGATGTAGATGAACACGGAAATCTACGCTCTTGGGTAGTTGCAGATCTAAAGACAGGCAGGGTCCCCGAAGGCGGGATTCTCAAACCAGAAGTCCACCGGCAATTACTCCTTTACCGAGATATTCTAAGTTCGAATAACCAGAACGCACCACCAATACGTGCTGAAGGTTGGTACACTGACGATGCTGGTATTTACACGGCTGAAGGAGACTCGGTGATAGCAGATGCACTCGAGGCCTGGCAAGCGACGATACCGAGTGAGGTACCGCTTGAAGCAACCCCAGGGGAGAAGTCCTGTGGTGGGTTTTGCGATTGGAAAGCATGGTGTCCCCATTGGTGGAATTGGCGAGCCCAAGGCGGAGGGAGCAATTCTGATTTCAAAGACATCGTGGTATTGTTACAGCATTACGATGAGGTCTCAGGTGGGGGAGTTGCCGAGATGTGTGAGCCTGCGGATGAATCGGGAAGGGTTTTACCCACGGGTTTACAGATGGCGATAAATTTCGACAATAGGGGAAAAGAAGCCCTCGAGGAATTGCTTGAAAGCGGGCATAAAGGCCCGATTTTCATAGGAAGTGCGATGATGAAACGTGGCACTTGCCGAGTGGGGCATTGGTGCGATGTCCTCGCTTGGTCACCGATTCCTGATGCTTGAAATATATTCTTTCAACCTGTTACGAGCTTGGTCATCTTCGATGCCATTAGGCGAGAGAAGCCAATCGATGTATCCAGTATCATCATCGATTATTTGCGAGATGTCCTTACCCCTGTGACGACCAAATGAAAGAACCAATCCTTCGCCATCGATACGAATTCTCCCCTGCGGATCTAAGGTTTCTAAATCATCCATCCCTCGGCCCAATTCCGAGGCATCATCACGAACATCACCGTGCATCAACCAACTCTCGACATCCTCGATCGAGCGGCGAAAGGGAGAGGGATTCTCTCGCATCAATTTCCACAGCAACAACAAACTTGCCGCAGCATCTGCAGCAGCATCGTGAGCATTTCTCAAGTCTATGCCATAGCGCTGGCATTGAGCCGAAAGCCGATGTGGTCTAGCGATTTTCAATCTCCGTACCAATTCTAATGTATCGATTACGACCTTTGGTGCAGGTGGGATTTTACCACAACGAAGAAATTCTTTATCTAACAATGGTAGATCGAATCTACGCACATTATGACCAACTATTACCGCTCCATCAATCAAGTCAAAGGCCTTTTGCGAGAAGGCGGCAAAGAGCGGCTGCTCCCTAACATCGGAATCCATGATACCGTGAACTGCTGACGCCCCCGGTGGGATCGGCCTTTGTGGATTTACCAAGGCCTCCCAGGTGATGGGAGAATCATCTTCCATCGAACCAAGTAATGCGATTTGGACTATTCTATCACTATTGGTAGATACGCCTGTGGTTTCCAGATCCAGAGCCAAGACCCTTTGCCCTGAGAACATCTCGGTGACCATCATCTAGGCCAATCAGCCCTGATGCTTCAAACCCTCTGCGCAAGAGTGATTACCGAGATATTAAAATTACACTTCATGGGCATCAAAGACTGGTTCAAGCGACCCGAACCAATTCCTGTTCCAACATTTGCTGAAACAGAGGTTCTTGCTGAGAAGGAATTGGCTGAGGAATATTCCGAATCATTTGAACAAGATATCAGCGCAGCTGTCGATTTGCTCGATGGCGAAGAGGAGGAGTTGGTCGAGCCCGAAGTAGAATCACCGGCTGAAGAATACGACGTTGGGGATATTGAAGTAGATGTTCTCTTAGATGATGAAATGAGTTCTAATTTTGAGGTCAACGTAGTCGAGCATGTCGATATCAACAAATTAGAGTCCCCACTTGAGAATGCAGAGATAGTCGGCGATATCTCTCAAGAAGTGGATATGTGACCAAAGAAGGACGCGCGTCCGTTATCATTAGATAGGAGCGCACTGGACATGCTCCTATGTCAGCGAGGAGAGAATGGCTCCTCCTGCTGGTCACAATCCTCCTTTTTGCACCAGGATGTAGTCAAGTATTGGATGCAACAGTTCAACCACGTGCATCACTTAGCGCTAATCCAGTCAGTATTCAACAAGGGGAGACGGTTGGCTTTGATGCTAGAGGATCTGATGCTATCGAAGGCGTAATCGTCGAGTATCGCTGGAATTTTGGTGACGGCAGCAGCCAAACAACCATCCAGGGATATACCTCTCATCTCTACGAGGATAATGGCATTTTCATAGTTGGACTAGTGGTGGTGAACGACCAAAGGGGAGAAGATAGCACTACGGCCACGATAAAGGTCAATGGCGCACCAATCCTCAATCTCAGCATGCCAGATGAAGTAAGAGCAGGCGATATCGCTTTACTCGATGCAAGTGATTCAACAGACCCAGAAGGGGGGCAACTCGCCTATACTTGGGACTTAGATACCAAAACAGATAGTGATGGCGATGGCAATATGGCGAATGACGCAGACTCAACCGCAGACAAGGTCTACCTCAATACCAATCAGAGTACTATTATCAGCGGTTGGTTAGCCATAGATGATGGGCAAGGAGGAATTACCTCGGAAGCCTTCACAATCGATGTTCTTACCAGAAAGTATCAGGTCACCTGGCAAAGCAAGGAATTGACTTGGGAGTGGACTGATTATCTTGAGCAAGGAGAGACTTGGCAGAGTAGTATGTTTCCTGGAGAAGGTTCTCGCATCATCTCCTATCATGCAATACTCGAATTAGATAACGATTTGCCGCCTGCTGATAATTTCACCTTGGAATTAAAAATGATAGATGATGGTTATTCCAAATCCAATACCACCGAGCCGGGTAATATCACACAAAATGATGCTATAACGGCCGAATTATCTGATGACGACATCAACCCATCAGGGGTTACTGAGGAATACGAAGCCGATTCTGCGCAGGAACTACTCGACATGCTCTTGGCGCTGGACGATGCTGCTATGGGCCAAGGTGAATGGATTTGTTATGTGGTTGCCGACCAAACAGAACCAGATTCTCCTCTCCCCTTGCCGGATATTCCTATTGGAGACGACCCCGATACCGGAAATAATTGGACACTGTCTCTAACGGTTACCGTTCAAATCCCAGTTCTACAGGAAATCGCTTACGATCAATCTTGAAACGAGACCGGCTGAACCGATTTCCAATTCGCCGTAGCTAACTTTTTCGCCTTCCCATCTGCGATAATCGGGTGAATACTATTGAGGAGACCATGCATGCCATGGACTTGGAATTTTACTCGTAACTCGATACGCCCATCTCTTTGGGCAATCTCAAGTTGCTCTTCGGCCAAGTCATAATCTGCCATACTATTCTCGCCATCGGCATTTCTAATCGACAGAGTTGTTCCAGTAATAGAAAGACGCGGTTTGAAGTCGTGATCATCGGGGTGATTCATCCACACATTCAAATCTACAGAGAGTAAATCCCTTGTGTTAATACGGGTAATCGATATTGTATCTACCATCGCAACCAAGTCCCCCCATCGGTCGGACATTGATGGGTCTTTCCATTGATAGAAGTATTTGGGACGCCCCGGGTTTCTTTGATATGGAAGGAGAATGATTCACGGCCTATGTCTCCCCCAACAATAGGTAAAGGCGCACAGAAGAAAGCACGATTGAAAAGACTGATAGATGAGGTTAAACGCTTTGTATATGCAAATCCGGGTTGTTCAGCCCAAACGATTGCAGCATCACTTTCTATCGACCGCAATATGCGCAACCACGGATTGACCCCTCGTAAGATTGGATTTTTCATTCCTCGTCATCTTAAGACACACCTAATCTGGTGGTATGATTACAACGCTGGTCGTCGCGTTTATGCTCCAAAACCAGAGAATGATGAGACGACAATGTGATGTGTGTCTAACCAATCGCTGGAGTCATGGGAGAGGTTGCGGCTTATTTTGATCTCGACGGCACCCTCCTTGATGCTAGTAGCGAAAAGTCATTGACAGCACACTTGCTAAAGAAACGACCGTGGCGGATATTAATCACTACCCCCGCATGGACTCTTCGTTTCATTATTGGTTTGCTAAGTGGAAACTCATTCTACGACGCAGCAAGAAACCGCGGCCACTTCAGCCTAACCAATTGGCAAGTTCTTGAAGATTATTCCAATACCCTTGTCAAATCAAAATTGGCAACCAAAATACCAGAAGAGGCCAAAGAGAGAATCAATTGGCATAGAGAGCAAGGTCACCGCCTAGTCTTGGTGACTGCAACGGTTGCGCCAATGGCTGAGGCTATGGCCAAAGAGTTGGCTATGGACGCGGTATATGGCTGTGGTCCAGAGAATAGAACCGGTATTATTTCAGGTAGCGAGAAAGGTTGGTCGGTGCCGCGTAGAAAGGGAAAGGTCCCCATCGTGCAAAGGGATGCTGAAGAGAACAGGCACGATCTGGCACAATGCTGGGCATATGGCAATACCATGGCCGATTCATGGTTCATGCGTGTCTGTGGCAATCCCTGCGCGGTCAATGCCGAATCCGCTCTGCTCAAGATGGCCAATGAACAAGGCTGGCAGATATTTTCATGGCGCGTTTGAGTCATGCGTCGCGCTTATATCAAGAGGGCCGGTGGCCGCAATCCAAGGCCCCATAGTGTAGCCTGGATATCACAGTGGCTTGCGGAGCCACGAACCCGTGTTCAAATCGCGGTGGGGCCGCCATTCTTTCGGTTGTAAACCGTACTTGTTGGCTAAAGGCCAGGCTGGGCGCAATTGAAACATATGGCACCTGGGCCATCCATTACTGCACCACAACGTGGACATTGTGCCGGGCCCGTTCGAGTTTGTGGCTGGTCGTCGCGTAGAATAATGCCACCGACGAAGACCATGATGATTCCAACCAATGACCCGAGCAAACATACTAGCTGGATGGTTTTGAAATCATCACAAGCGCTACTATTGGTCAGTAAACATTCGAGCCTAAGATCACCTGCAAACGAAAAGAGGGGCATGAATATCGCAATCAACAGTACCCCTGATGCAATCAGATGTCCTGCACGCATGAATGATGATGGCAATATCCACCATAAGAAACCTATCGAAAGAGTAGAGACATCCCCGGCGACTCTGTACCCGAAGAGTGGTATGACATATGCTCTAGAGCATTAGGAGGACTAAGCCGCCGGGGTTGGAGTATGCCTCATCTTTAGCAGTGAGGAATTAGGACTATCAATAGTAACCCATTCATGATTGGGAGTACCAGCGCCCTTGCCACTCGTTTCCTGTATTATCGATGTGGACGAATAGATTGAGTGATATCCAGACAAGGGTGTTGAAACCATCACCTAATTCATCCTCGCCACCGGCTTTTTGCACCATGAAGTCGAGGTTATCTGTACCCGAGTGCCATTCTTGCCAGAACGATGCATCACCGCCAGCACTGAAGAAATTAAAAGTCGCATAATCTTGGGTAAAGAAAGAACAGTGATCTGAAGCACATGATTCTCCTCCTGCCCAATGGATATCATTATTGGATTCATATTGCATGTAGAGGTCATCATCAATCGAAAGACGTAACCACTCATTCATGATTGTAATATTTTCATCAAACGCACCAGCGGTAGCGATGCCCAAATCATATGGGCCATAGCCAGGAGGTGGGGTGATAGGATAATTTAGTGAAACCATGTCAAAATTCATGTAAGCCTTGACTGCTATTCCTTCAGGAAGGTGGGCAACAAAGGCTGCACTGCCAAGCAAACCCTCCTCTTCACAAGCCCAAAGTGCTGCAACTACGGTGTGATCCCATTCTCTACTAGCGAGGGCTTGGGCCATCTCCATACTCACCGTCGAACCACTGGTGTCATCATTAGCGCCTTCACTGGTGCCGCCCCCTGGTGGGGTGAAGGCATAGGCGACATCGAAGTGACCACCGACAACGATGTATTGGTCAGGATAGACACGGCCGTATTTGTAGCCAACCACATTGAGTTGGTTAGGGTCATCCTCGTAACGAGTGACTTCAACATGGTCAAAGCCATAGGTCCCCCATTCAGCAGCCATTGCTTCAGCAGCATCCTCGTAATTGGCACCACCGTCATGGATGGAGGCCGATGCACACCAGCGATTATTGTATGAAGTTGTGAGCATATCGATGGTATCGAAGGCACGACGACCATCGACCAGCATCATATCTGGGCTATCCTCAAGGGTTAGAGTGGTATTCCAGATATGTTCTCCAGCGCTGATAGTGATATCGATAG
>CAUYXQ010000057.1:0-7840 GCA_963577015.1 Candidatus Thalassarchaeaceae archaeon | reverse complement strand
AACAAATCTGCGCTCGATTCCAATCGAAGAAGCAGCCCCCAACCACAATGAAAGACGGTCAATTCTGCCCCTGCCTCTACTCGTCCATTCCCAAGTTCGACCGATGTTTGGCCACAAAGAATCAACTATCTCTTCGACCTCTGCCCGCAAATCATCGGTTAATCGTGGTGAAAGATCAAGCATTATCGCCGGCCCACGCACCCCGGTTGTCAAATGCGGTTTCCATGCAGACAGTATTTCGTCAACCTTTGGCGTCATCTCATCAAGACCATGGGTGCGTGAATTTTTTGGCCTTGCTGGGTCAAGGTGAAGAAAACCAACCGATTCACAAATACTTGATGCCTCAAGTGCCAACTTTGCCTCTCTGCCATCACCGATGACAACACCGCTATTTGCGATTATTGTCGGGGATGAAAATAATACAGAACCGATGTTTTGTGCAGCAAATTCACCTGTATTTTCGTCTAATTCAACCCCAACCGCTGGGCGAGAAAGCACATTGGCAAATGCGATCATTTGTATGCCACTACCGCAAGCAGGATCTACAATCGGCCCTTCAGGAATCGAAAGGGTTGCCAAAAATTCGGCCCTGCTCATTGCCACTTGCCATGGTGTTGCAAGTCTATCTGCGCCTTTTGCATAATGAAAATCGAGATTTTCACTGGGAAAGGTTGAAATTTTAATGTATCGCAACTAGACACCTAACCTGAAATATCTGTTCGAATAAGCAAACTCTCAAAATGGATTCCAGCATCACGGAACGCCTTTGCGCCGCCCTCTTCACGATCAAGGATACTGATTACCGCAATTACCTGACAAGAGGTGTCTCTCTCTATTCTTTCAACCGCCTTAATCGCTGAACCCCCGGTGGTGGTTACATCCTCGAGGATCACCACCTTGCCACCATCTGCGATTGATGAACCTTCGACACCCGGAGGGTTGTTGGTTTTACGCCCCCCTCTGCCCTTAGCCTCTTTGCGAACCATAAATCCAAGACGATCTGAAGACATATCGGTTGCTACAACCAATGCGGTCAGTGGTACTGCTCCCAATTCCAATCCCCCGACAAAATCACAACCCAAAGAATCTAGCCGAGAATTCATCAATTCCCCGAGCAACCGCCCAGCATGTGGATGCATCATCACCGGTTTCATGTCGAAGAACCATCTGCTAGTTCTACCACTGGCTAGAGTGAATGCGTCATCGTTACCGCCATCGAGAAATGCGAGTTCCTTTACCAACCCCACCAACTCCGACCAGCGGGGATTTGAGCGCATACCTTCGGGAACCGTCATGTGCAATGCTCCACAGGCCTGTCGATAGACCTTACGAACAATATTTCCTCTTTGAGAGATTCCTCATAAGGTGTCGCCAATAGGCACATCAGGTCGTCATGGTAGTCTCTGCGCCAGCAACGGGTTATAATCCGATTATTGGACTTGATCTCGATATGCTACAGCAAGAGATTGACGACTATCATTCATGGATGGATGAAAAAGCGGATGAGGCTTATGCCATCGCTGAAAAAGCACGATCTAAGGGGTTGGATCACCAAACATTTGTTGAGATTCCTCGCGCTTCCGATTTGGCTGGAAGAACCGAAAAATTGCTGATTAATCACCTCGATGGTTTGGAAATTGCCGATGACATTCGGATAATGCTTGCCAACGAGGACCGTGAAACAACCGCTATTAGAATGGCTGAACAAGTTGCGATTCGTTGTAGAGATGAAGGGCGGGGGACACAAATGAGTATCGACGTCGGCTTACGGGTAGGTCTCGCTATTCTAACCGAAGCGGTACTGGTTGCACCACTAGAAGGAATTAGCGAAGTTAGACTGCTTTCTAATCTCGATGGGTCTCAATTTGTTTCGATTCATTTTGCCGGCCCAATTAGAGCTGCTGGGGGAACAGCACAAGCACTGGCGGTTCTAATCGCAGATATGATTCGTAGAAAATTAGGAATTGACTCCTACAAACCAAGCCAGCCTGAAATAGAACGGGTCAAAGAGGAGTTCGCTCTTTATCGAGGAAATTTACAATATCGCCCTTCACCAGAAGAAATTCAAGAAATCGTCAAAGCATGCCCGGTGATGATCAACGGTGAATCTACTGAATCCATTGAATGTGCAGGATATGGCCGAGTCAGAAATATCGACGAACCACGCGTCCGTGGTGGGGTCCTCTTGGTAATTGGTGAAGGGATGTGTCTAAAAGCACCGAAAATCCAGCGTCACACAGAAAGAATGAATGTTCCGGGATGGGGTTTTATCAGCAAATTTGCTGATCGTAATAAGGAAGCTGAAGGGGGCGATAAACATGGTTTCAAATCACGTCAAGTCCCAAAAATCAAGAAATTCATGAAAGATATTATCGCTGGACGGCCTGTCTTTGGAAGCCCTAGCCGTGCTGGTGGGTTTCGCTTGCGTTATGGTAGAGCAAGGCCCTCTGGGCTAGCTGCAGCTTCATGTAATGCTGCTAGTATGGTAGTGATGGACGATTTTCTTGCGGTTGGTACTCAGATGAAAATCGAAAGACCAGGAAAAGCTTGCGCTGTAACCCCGTGTGATGTTGCCGAAGGGCCGTGGGTAATTTTGGACGATGGCAGGTTTTTCCGATTTGACGATGAAGAATCTCTAGGCATTCTTCGCCAAAATATTTCATCTATTTGGGATAATGGCGAAATTATAATCGGCTACGGCGAGTTCCTTGAAAACAACAAAAGATTGGTTCCTTCCGGTTATAATGTAGATTGGTGGGCAGCAGATCTTCTCGAGGAATTGTCAAGTGAGAAAGATGTAGAAGATTTCTGTGATATTATCGGGATGAAGCGAAAATATCTGCCGGAGGGTTTTCCTGGTGGCGCTATTACTGCTGCTGAAGGAGTCTATGCAAAACGCAAGTGGTTTAATGCATTACGCTTAATATTTCCTAGTTGGGCTCCCTGTAAAGCGATTTCCTTACGCTTTAAAACCTCGCTACCACCCCAAAATAACCCTTGGTGGAAAGATTTGCCTCTTGAATGGATACCGGCAATATCAGCCATGATCTCATCTGCAACAATAGAAAACACCCCCGATATCGACCTGGAAAAAGGCGTGAAAGTGTACCCAGCGCATGAATTGAAATGCCTCCGTATCAAAGGTGGGGTTTCCAAGTGGAATTCACAACTTATGGCCGCCCTTCTTCCTGAGAAAGAGGATGAATACCAATGGGGGCAAATTCCTGGGGGAAAACATGCCATTGTAGATGATATTTTTCCCGAATCAGCGGATAGCCATTGGATCATGAGATTACATGGTTTGGCAAAGGCTACTGCCTTGCTTTTAGGGCTAAGGCATCATCATGAGGGAGAGGATTTGGTTATCACTTCTGGATGGCAGGCGATGCTTGATGGCTTGGGGTTCAGTGCAGATGGGAATTTACCGCGACAAATCACCGAGGTAATTCCTTTGGCCGAGGAAAGAATATCTTCGTTGAGAAATGCATTCGATATTATCGGCGAAGAGAGAGAACGCATGGAAATACTCAATCGAGAAAAATCATCTGCAAGAATCGCTGCTGAAACCGGCGCTCGACAGAAGGGGCTCACAATCGCTGAAACCGACGCTATTGGTAGAACCGCTGCAGATGAAGTGGTAGACAAGGGTTGTAAAGATACTAAGGCTCTACTCAACTCACAGACCCTATACGATGATCATCTAGTCGACGGTTCGTTGTGGATCGCTCGAAAAATCAGCGACCTACGGCTAGAACATGCCGCACCAGTGCGTATCGGTACACGTATGGGGAGACCAGAAAAGGCTGCACCACGTGAAAAACCGGTTGTTCATTCGCTCTTTCCTCTAGACATCAATGGTGGAAATCAGAGATTGATGAAAAATGCATTGTTAAAGAAAGAAATCAGAGTTCAATTGGGGTCGCGTAAATGCAGCAAATGTAGTCGTAGATCACCGATGTTAAGATGCCATCATCGCCACCGTAACGATTTCGGCGAGAAAATAATCGGAGAAACATGTGGTGGTCGGACCGAGATGGATGTTTCTTCACAACGAAAAGGCTCTAGGCGCAGGGGAGAATTGCAAACCGTACCCATCGAGGATATTGCTGAAGATGCTCGAGTAAATCTCGGGCTTGACCGTATTCCCGAGCAGATGAAATGTCTCAAGAAATTGTTGAGTCGTGATCAAACCCCCGAGGCCATGGAAAAGGGTTTTCTTAGAGCGAAATTTAAACTACCAGTATTTAGAGATGGTACGGTCAGATACGATATGAGTGACGTGCCGCTCTCGCATTTTACCCCTCATGAAATCGGAGTACCTTGGAAAATAATCAAAAATCTTGGATATCTGCGTGATATAGAGGGTGAGGAATTACTCGATGATCAACAAATGCTTGAAATTCTCCCTCAGGACTTTGTCGTAGCAAAAGGCGCTGCCGACCACTTGGTAAGAACTGCCTGTTTTATCGATGAATTGCTCAAGCGCTTTTACGGTATGGATGCTTTCTATCATGTTTCAGAACCATTAGACCTCGTCGGGCACCAAATTATCGCCCTTGCGCCTCACACATCAGGTGGTGTTCTTAGTCGAATAATCGGTTGGTCGAATACTTCGGGCGGATATGCTCATCCGATGTTTCACGCAGCAAAAAGGCGCAATTGCGATGGGGATGAAGATGCCATTTTATTGTTGATGGATGGATTGTTGAACTTCAGCCGGGAAATTTTACCAGCAAATAGGGGTGGACTAATGGATGCCCCCCTTGTTCTTACAACTAGGTTAAATCCCACGGAAGTCGATAAGGAAGCGTTGAATGTTGATTCGGCTTGGTTCTATGAGCGTGGATTTTACGAATCTACATTGAGTCAGCCCCATCCAAAAGAGATCCAAGGCATGATGGATTTTGTCGAAAGGCGCCTAGGTACAGTAGCTGCGGTCAGAGGATATGGTTACACTCATGGCTGTTCAAATATCTCTCAAGGCCCTCCGCTTTCAGCCTACAAGACGCTTGAAACCATGATCGACAAAATGAATGGTCAATTGCGACTGGGCCAAAAATTACGCGGGGTTGATGTCAGGGTTGTTGCTAGTAGTGTTATCAGATCACATTTCCTCCCTGATTTACGCGGAAACCTAGTCGCCTTTACCAAGCAAAAAATCAGGTGCTTATCGTGTGGGCATTCCTATCGGCGTATGCCATTAGCAGGTAAATGCATCCAGCCCGCACGAATAAATTCTGGTTCACAGCGATTTGGTGGCATGGAAGCTAAAATGTGCCATGGTAATCTTGCTCTAACCGTAACCGAAGGGGCGGTGAGAAAATACATCAAAGTAACTCGTCACGTCATGGACACTTATGGCGTAGACAACTATACTAGACAAAATGTCGAGTGGTTAGCCAGTAGTGTCGAGAGCCTTTTCAATAACGATAAAGCTAGACAAATGTCTTTGTCGGATTTCCTCTGATCAAGTGGGTTTTATCGGATCTTGCCAAATCCCTTCCTCGTCAAAGTCCGGTACTTGTTCAAACACGAGTTTAGTGCCGGCATCCGGTTTGGGTTTCTTTTTCTTAGCCCAATATTTTTTGCCCATAATCTCGACGCCAGCAATGGAGAAAAAGGTGAGTGTAAATAGTAGATGGCCGGTGAATTGTATCGCTTTAAATGGTGCAAGGTATAGAATAATAGTAGCCTCAATACTGCTGTTAGAAATAGTGTTTACGCCATAATTACCAGGGCTCAACTCCCCCTGCCAATAGCCACAGGGTTCGCCTACGGCCCCACGCCACGATGCTATTATTGCTCCATCTTTTATCAGGTCCCAGCCTACCTCAGAGCTGACCCCCTCCATCAGAATAAAATCGCATTCCAATCTCACTGGAATACTTGAATCTCCTAAAATACCCCCGATTACGACATCTCGTTTCTCAGAAAAATCAGCCCCGGGACGGTTGATGGATTGAGACACTTCATTATCGGAAATAATCGCCCAAAGCCCGTTGATAAAAACAATAGCTACCAGCCAGATTATTTTGTTTTTATCCAATTTGCTCACCGTATCCGAGATCTTGAATTATCTTTTTCATCCATTGCAATTTTTCTAGTTTTATCGCTTTGTCGGTCATTCCACTCCACTTACCGACATCGTCGGTTTTGAAGCCTATCAACTCGATAGAAGCAGGTGACGCCCCAAATGCCAGTGCAAGACATATCGCCCTATCGCCATCAGTAAATCCCCCCACGTTGATCATTCCTTCGATTAGTTCGGGGGTTTGATGAGTTAGAACCAGTGGATAATTATCAGAAAAGGTGGCAGAAAAATGCTTCCATTGTTCTACGTTATCTCCATGGGCATGAAGTGCAATCGGTATTCTGTTTTTGACCGCTCGCTGTATATGGGGCGCTCCGTCAGCATCGCTAACCAATAGAGCCACCCGGGAGATTTCTTCTATCGCACCCAAACTCCCATCGGCGACTATCAATATTTCAGCAGTTGAATTTTCAACCGCTATCGTTTCGGCTGCCGCACCAACTATTCCGATGCGGATATATTTGCTTAGATCTAATTTGTAGCCGCCCATCAGACTTTGGCTCATTTGCTGTGCGCTGCTTAAATCATCATCGATATCCCATGAAAAATAATCTCTAATCGCATTCTGTAATGCGATTTGGTTAGCGATATGATCGCCGGGCATGGCCCTCCCAGTCGGTATTATCTCAATAGTAATGATGACAGCATTGATGGTGCTCATGCTTACTTCGCCGTTTGTGCCGATGCCGATGCAGACACCAAGTCTGGAAGATGCGGTAAGTCTTGCGCGTTATCCATTTCTACCTCAGGCTGGGCCATGGATTACACAACTAGCATCAGAACATGGAATTGATCTAGACGCATTATTGGATGGTGGGGCATTCGAGTTATCTCGTCGCCGTGGACGGATGCGCCTCATAGATACCGTCGATAGCGATGAAGGAGTTGAAGCTGCAGCAATGGGTGATATTCATACCGAAAATGGAAGAGTGCTCGAGGCTTTTTCCTATTATTATGCACGATTGGTAATATGTGCCAGTGAAGATGAGCGATTAATCTCACGCTGGGCTCAAGCAGAAGCTGCTCGCGCAGAAAGATTGTTGGCGGTTGATCTGGATAATTTACCGCTTGTGGCTGAAACCTACCTCTCTCTGGTTCGTTTGAAGGAAAATGGCCTATGGCAGGTTGGCCTTACGGATTTTATTGAAATTTGCCCATCTATTAGTGGGGCTCGCTGGCGCTTACCGAATTGTGATGTCAAAGAAGGATGGGTTACCTTGCATGAGGAGAGAACATATTCTTCATCCGCTAAATTAGCCCGACTCTTGCGTGAAAGAATCAAGAGAGCCATCGAATCGGAAGCGCTGGTGAAAATGGCTGAGGTAAATACCGAATTAGCCATGAGATTAGCTGAACCAGTAGGCATGGTTGTTGGTTTAGTGGCAGCAAGACAAAGTGAGGCTATCGAAATATCCAGTGCCGGTAAAGAGGATTGGCCCCCTTGTATGAGAAATGCTATCGGCCAATTGGCCGATGCGGTAAATGTCAATCATTTTGGTCGAGTGTTTTTAGCAGCAATATCGAGAACCGTCGGCTTACCACGGGAAAATTGCGTTGATTTTTTCCGTGCCGCCCCCGACTTTTCAGAATCGGTAACCACGTACCAAGTAGGCCATGTGTACGATCATGAATACACTCCCTCTGGGTGTAGTAAATTGAAATTAAACCACAATTGTCCAGTTTTAAAGGGTGATGATTCGCTTTGTGATCAAATTTGGATGGATCATCCGCTGAAATATGTTAGAGCGA
>CAUYXQ010000056.1:0-7958 GCA_963577015.1 Candidatus Thalassarchaeaceae archaeon | reverse complement strand
AGTCGGACAAGCCCGGCCGGTTCTTGGCAATACATTAAGCGCAAAAATTGGTGAATCGTATTGGAATGAGGAAAGAGTAGCGTATGGCATGCTCAATTACCGGTGGGTTGAGGAAGAGCATGTCTGTACAGGCTCTGGTAAAAGCAGAAAATGCAGTTGGAGAACCAGAGGGTCTGGCGGGGCAAGTGTACCTATGCTAGCCCATGATGGCACAGGTGGAATATACATCGACCCTAGTGATTTTGATAAACCTGATTTCGGCTCACCATTAAAGGTCTGGAAAACCTCAAAATGGCGTTGGACCCTGCATGCAATCAATGCTGGCGACCCAATTTATGCGCTCGGTTACGCAGAAAAGCGAGATATGGCTGAACTTGAAAGCGAAGGTATCGATGGTTCAATTCCGCATTCACTGCTGAAAATGACCGGGCAACAGGATATTGGCATGCAATCAACCTTCCAGAGAGGTACTGAATTATCAGTCCTAGCCAATATGAGATCTACCACTGAATCTGTGGTTATTCCAACACTGATGTTTATTTGTGCAGCCATACCATTTCTTTGGTGATTCGCCCCAACCTTCATGAGGGATGGACGATGGCCTAAAAGTCCGTTGAAGGTCATGAAATACGTCGTGGTTTCGGGCGGAGTCCTTAGCGGACTAGGTAAAGGTGTCACTGCTAGCAGCATTGGCGTATTGCTAAAAAGCGCTGGACTGCGAGTCACTTCGGTGAAAATCGACCCCTACTTGAACAGCGATGCTGGCACCATGAGTCCGTTCGAACACGGCGAGGTTTTCGTGCTTGACGATGGTGGCGAAGTTGACCTCGACCTCGGGAATTACGAAAGATTCCTCGACATCTCTCTTGAACGCGACCATAATATCACCACCGGTAAAATCTACTCCAAGGTAATCGAAGCCGAAAGACGTGGTGATTACCTTGGCAAGACAGTGCAGGTAATCCCTCACATAACCGATGCCGTACAATCTTGGATAGAGGATGTGGCAAAGCGTCCTGCCGACGGTAGTGACCAAACCCCTGATGCCTGTGTTATCGAATTAGGTGGAACTGTAGGAGATATCGAGAGTGCACCATTTATCGAGGCACTTAGGCAATTCCAATTCCGGGTAGGACGAGAAAATATTTACTTTGTTCACGTATCTCTAGTGCCGGTGATGGGGCCAGTAGGTGAACAGAAGACCAAACCTACTCAGCATACGGTCAAAGAACTCAGAGGCCTGGGGATTACTCCCGATGTTTTGGTATGTAGAGCAGAAACTCCACTTACCAATGATACGCGGGAGAAACTAGCAGCATTTTGTCATGTATCTCCAAATGCTGTGATGAGCGCACACGATGTTTCTAATATCTATCGCGTGCCATTGATGCTAGCAGAGCAAGGGATGTGCAAAGTACTCGATATCGATTGTGATGTAACCGACCTAATGGTACGCTGGGAAAAGATGGCAGACCGGGCCGATTTGAATACAGAGGATGTCCGCATCGCCATGGTCGGCAAATATACCGGGTTATCCGACTCCTACCTCAGTGTCATCAAGGGATTGCAACACGCCTCACTTGCAGTGGGAAGGAATCTGGTTATCGACTGGATTGAAGCGAGTGAACTCGAAACTGCAAACGATCCGAGTTGGGACTTACTCAGGGCTGCCGACGGAATATTGGTCCCAGGAGGGTTTGGCGACCGTGGAATCGAAGGAAAAATCCTCGCCGCAAATTACGCCCGTACCAACCAAGTGCCATACCTCGGCATCTGCCTCGGACTACAGGTTGCAACGATTGAATTCTGCCGAAATGTCCTCGGACTTGAAGGCTCAAACTCTACTGAATTCGATGAAAATACCCCTCACCCTGCAGTGGTATTCATGCCTGAAATCTCTAAAACCCACCTCGGTGGAACCATGCGTCTAGGATCTCGTCCAACTATTTTCCAAGTAGATGATTGTATGATGCGTCGCCTATACGGCGGTGGGAAAAGCATTGACGAGCGCCACCGCCATCGTTACGAAGTCAATCCTGATTTAATCAAATCTATCGAAGCTGCTGGCTTGGTATTTGTCGGTAAAGACGAAACCGGTCAACGCTGTGAAATATTTGAACTTGAAGGACACCCCTACTATGTTGGAGTGCAATATCATCCAGAATTCAAGAGTAGACCTGACCGCCCATCGCCACCATTCCTTGGACTTCTTCAGGCTGCGACCGGTCAACTGTAAGAAATAATTGTTAAAATCCGTCAGCGCGGACTCCGAAAACTGATATGTAGCACATGGCCGAGGGTTGCTTTGTGAGACTCTCCAACAGGTCGACTTTCGCAGCTCTCGCCGTGTTACTGATGGTTGCTGCTCCACTTGTAGGTTGCTTCGCTGAAGATATTGTTGAAATAACCGAAGAAGAAGAGAGTCGCTGGCTTCCTTCTGTCTATGAGCGGGCTAACATGGATTATCGCGATGATGACATATACTCCAGAGTTTCAGTAAATGGCACTTTTGGAATAGGTTCTGTCCGTTCTATTTTTGTTGATGTTCCTGCGATAACTCTTGCTGATGGCGGTGCTGGTATTACTGGTGGCGCTGTTGTTCATATGGGACTTTGGTTGCCGATAATCGAAGGATGTGATTGGGAGGCTGCTGAATTACCACCAGAGTGTCAAGTTCCAGTTATCAGTGAAATTGGTCCATATTACGCTGATGGAGATACCGAGGCTACAACTCCTGCAGACCGACTAGGTAAGTTTCTAATCGAGAATTACGTTCCACATGGATTTGCTATCGCACAAGTTTCTGTTTTTGGCACTGGTGAATCCAATCATTGTATGGATCTCATGGGACATGATGAACAAGCGGGAATCGATGCTGCTGTCGAATGGCTGGGTACACAAAGTTGGTCCAATGGCAATGTCGGCATCATCGGTAAATCATATGATGGCTCTACTCCATGGAATGCTGCAGCAACCGGCTCAGAATACATCAAAACCATTGTACCAATGTCAGGGCTAATCGGTCTTCATGAATTGATGTGGCGTAATGGCAGTATGGAATTTAGAGGGGCTGTGATGCATAATGGTGTCTATGGAACATTTGGAATCGATGGTGATACAGGAGATGCTGAAAACTTCTGCGAGGGTTATCTTGAGGGTTATTATGCGGGAATAGCGGCCTATATTAGTGGAGATAATCTAGCATGGGCGGGAAGTGATTACTGGGAGGAACGCTATTTCCTCGACCGGGTAATCGATAATTACAACGGTTCGGTATACATCATTCATGGAATGCAAGATTGGAACGTTGACCCACACATGGCTTTCCCAACTCATAATATGTTGATTGAAAACGAATTTGAGGTCAAAGGATTGTATGGCCAATGGGGTCATGATTATCCAGACCGAACTTCTGGTCATTCCGAATTATCATCTGGTAGAGGAGCGGAAGCATTTCCGTTCACATTGCGCTGGGATTGGGCCGATGATCTTCTCGAATGGTTCGACTTTTATCTCAAAGATGAAGGTGTCAAACCATTGCTTCACGCTGAAATACAGGATAATATCGGTGGATGGAGGGTCGAGCAACAATATCCACCATCGGATATAATCGTACAGGAATATCCTTTCGACTCAAGTGGCTGTGAATTGGTAAGTGGAGGTTCTTCTATCAGCGCAACCTCGCAAACCGTACTCGAATGCATTGCCTTTACCGATGACACAAGAATAGTCGGAACTCCCACAGTCAGTATCGAATCTACCATCTTCCCGACCGCGACCTCTGGTCATCTCTTCGTCGAGATGGTACAATCGAGCAACGGTATGCATCTAGGCCATGCAGTAATGGATTTGCGTTTCCACGCTGGTGGTAAAGATGGACAGGTGCTATTGCCAGGTCAAACCGTTACTGCAAATATGGAATTCTTAGGAATGGATGTAGTGGTCCCTGCTGGTGATGGTATCCAACTGCTCATATCTCAAACCGGGGAGGATTATGTGCCAAGTCCAGTAAGTGTACAGCCGGTTAGCATTGCTATCGATGGATCTAGTTCGCTATCACTGACAATAGTCAATCGGAACTGTGGTGACCTATTCTTACCACCGATGCAAGAGCCCTATCCATTCTGCTGATCAAAAAAAGTCCATGGTTCTCCAATGTGGGCCCTATACCAATTATTTCCAGTTCCTGCAGGATACTCCAACCATTCAAAACCAGTATCTGTATCAAAGTTACCAAACATCCCCTCATGAGGTACTTCGGGTTGCATAATTGCCACTGGTTGTTGATTTAAAGGGACTGAAGGCTTAGATAATACGGATAGGGTTTCATCGTTTTGAGGGATAAATTCGCTAATATCATCTCCTTCAAAGTCTCTTCTTCTGCGAGAACTTCTAATCATTATTAGCCAAATCGCAATAACGTTAATGGCAACAAATCCAATCATCCAGCGATTTACCTCTGGTGTCATCGCCATTGCCGATAAGCCGAGTAGTGGATCGTGGATCTCTACAAGTGAAGTCTGTTCCAAGATGTTCCCAGAACTCAATACCGTGGTTACATGAATAGAATATGACCCAGGTTTCAAATCTGCGGGAATAATTAATGCGGTACTACCCGAATAACTATTTTCAATTGCTACAGTCCTTGCAAGTATTTCTGATGATTCAAAAGAATATAATTCAATCTCTATTTTCACTACCTTGTCGACTTCAGTTAGTGAATCACTAGTGATTTCCCATTCCACATCGAGTGATTCACCAACATTGGCATAAAATGGAACTTCGATATTAATTTCCACGGTCTCTTTCAGAACGATTGTCTCCTCTGCGCTGAAGATTCTACCTTCGTCGTCTCGACCATAGATAGTTATCGTAACCTCATCTTTAAGAGAAAAAGGCAAACTAACTACGAACGATGCTGTGTCTGCCGCAACCCAACCATTGCCTTCAGCAAAATATCCGCTTTGAAATTCGTTAAGTTCCCACGTCCAGTATAAATAAGACCCAATGCAATCACAACTGATACTGAAAGTAACATCTTCACCTGGACGAGGCTGTACTGGTGAATAATCAATAATCATCTCTGGAACTAAAGATAACCCATCTATTGAAAAATATCTGATGACTTCTCCCCCGTGTATTCCTCTTACAACCAACCTTACCCAATGATCATCTGTAGGATGCAAATCATCAGGAATAGCTATTGAAATAATACCCTTAGCACCAACGACATTATCCAATTGATTTGCCGCAACAATCAAGTTAGCACCTGATGAATCGACCTCATAAAGAACCCAACGTATCGAAGAAACATCTTGACCTTCTGTAGACCAATCAATGGCAATATTTTCTCCTCCACTTAGAATATCACGTCTAAGATCAGCTGTAAGTATCAGGTCGCGAATATCTTCACCTTCAATGAAAACTTGAGTAGAATCCTCTATCAACAATTCAATATCATCACTGATACGGACTTTTCCCTTCCATTGTTCATTCAAATATATTTCAAGTTGATATTCACCAGAGTATAAGCCATCCATCGATACAGTCACATGATCTCTACCCAAACCATCGGTGATGAATGAGACGTTTCTCCTTTCAAATCCTAAATCGTCAATCAAACTAAGATGGCCACTAACTCCTGCTACAGGCCTGCCATTCAATTCTAATCCACTAGAAACGGTGTATCTAACATCTTGAATAGGTTCTGTTTGGTCGAAAACAAATAAACTAGGACCGTTCAATTGCAAATCTATTCGAGACACTCTTGAATCAAACTGGAATGTTCTTGCGACTTCTTCTTGCTCACAGGTGAAATAATGATGTACTACGCTGCCAACTCTCATTTCCGAGGAGAGGGTGGTTTCGATCATTCTGAAACCTAGGCCCGAGGTTGCTAACCCCGATGCGACTCCCACTTGCATAGGGCTACCATTTACATCTCTGACCCAACTTTCATTGACCATTACTTCCCAAGGAACTGATGAACCATTCCAATTATCATGAGAATTAACCAACCAAGTAGGAGTCTCCATCGGACTGAGAATGCTGTTTGGATAAGCATCTGTTATTTGGCAGTAAGGTATAGAAGAAACCCAAATAAATAATTCATCGATCGTCACTTGCCCTACTCTCATTTGTAGAATATATTGACCATCATCTAAATCGAAGGGAATATCAATGACAATTATTGATCGCTCATCGCCAGATAGTGGATGACTCAAATCGGTTGTTGCACTAGTTGCACTATTGACTTTGACAGTGCTATCGATAACCTCACCGGTTTGGTTGAGCATCCTCAATCCAAAACCGTTAGATGAGTTTTCGATTGTATTTGATTCGATGATAAAGGAATTGCCCTGGCTAATACTTATCGATGAGCTTCCTTGATTAATTCCTTGCCCAGAGAATCTTAATTCCGCTCCCAAGTCTAAAGGACATTCTCCATCATATACACTGTGAGTGATTGAATATGAACCACCAAGACTACCTACATTATTGATTATTATCGTATCATTAAACGTTTCATTTAATAATTCTGTATATTCCCAATTACAACGAACCACCATGTCTGAAAAGATTTGCTGCCGAGCGATTTGATTGCCAAACTGGTGGTTTATCGCCATCTTATCATCACTGGTTAATTCAAAAATTGAATACGAACCGGCTGGAACTGAATAACTCCACTCATCACTCATATCATTACCTTCGGTTCCATAACCTAAACCACCATAGCGTGTAACTCCATGTCGAAGAACATCATCATCGCCTTCTTCGGTAGAAAACGGAGTTACTGTAGAGGTATTGATTGAAACTGTACTGCCATCAAGACCCCATATCTCCAAATAATTATACTCCATATTTTGATGGTCTGCTACTCCATTTTCAACGACTTTAGACAATACAATGTCATTCCATCCACTGATTTGCTTAAATCTATAATCATCGCCAATAGAAAATGAAATAGGTGAACCAGAGGCTTGAGTGATTGATATCTCCATCGCATTTACAGGGCTCCACTCTAGAGGTATAGCAATGGAGACTTGCGAACCAATGTCGAAAGCAGATGGTAAATTATCTATCCTCCATTCATCCATTTCGCTTGAAATATTTCCCTCTGAAAATGATATTGAATTTGTTTGGTCAGTAGTGATAAATGAAGGAACACTATCTTGAATTAACTCAATTGGTATACCAACCTCTATCAGATGAAAAGAGATTAGATAATCGATTTTATCAAAAAGGATATAATCATCAGGATTGATTACAATATCATCTGAAGGGTCTTGAGAATCACGACCGTATTTGTATTCAAGGCAATCATTCTCACCACCATCATCGCTATCGTAATTATAGGGGTCTGTATCTGATACATAAATCTCAAAGTCATCTGTTAAACCATCGTTATCTGAATCATAATCGACACCTGGCATTGGAAAACTGTTGTACTCGTAATAGCAATATTCATTTTGCATATTATAAGGAATATCTTCCGGATTTGGGATTGAAATTGACATTTCCGTTTCTTGATCACCTGAATTATAATAGAGATCATATTGAATATCACCGTCTCTAGTCGGCAAGAATGTGTCCAAGTCAATACCCTGAACAAAAGTCAGTAATCCCATTTGTTCCGGGACAGTAATCGTGTACTTATCCAATTGATCGGTCAAATGAATGAATGAACCATTGTACGACCCCGCTTCTACATGAATACCTGTGATTTTAGATGCGTCCTTGCCTAAATCTGCATCATTATCGCAACAGTATTCACTTATCTGAAATCTTTCTGATACGCTAAACTCATAAGATGTGGTTAGTGATCGATTCTCTGCACTCCAATCCCAATGACTGAGTGAAAATTCCATAGTGTCAGCACTTGAATCTACTTCACATATTATCCGATGACTGCCAGAAGGTAATCTGAAACGGGAGGTGAATTGATTGCTGGAAATAAC
>CAUYXQ010000055.1:0-8073 GCA_963577015.1 Candidatus Thalassarchaeaceae archaeon | reverse complement strand
TTTGCACCAACGGGTGAGCAAAGGTTACTGTTGGAATTACCGGAAAGTGGAACTTTTCACGTAAATGAAAAAGCATGAATTTCGTAGGTGCGGATAGCGGGAGTTGAACCCACGATATGAGGTTGGAAACCTCAGGTGATAACCACTTCACCATATCCGCTTGAACAGACTTGGCGAGGAGGTCCTGCACTTAGCCGATTCGGTCAACGGAAAGTCTCGTATGCCGTGGCCCCATAACCCCTTGTCGCAGAGATTCTTCCAAGTTCTAATTCTCTTGCTGCAAGTAATTTACTCTTACCTCTTGATCTCACTCTCATCAAGGTCAAGAATAGTATCAGAACCGCCACAACTGAAATCGCAGTGATCTCTTGCAAGTGAGGAATCTCTGATTGAGTACCATCGGTAAATGGTTCCACATCTGGCTGTGAACTATTGATTATTGTCAGTTGAATCGACTGCGAAGCAAGGGCGGTGGTTGCCCCCAATTCACTTGCTTCGATAATCAGTACATTTTCTCCCGGGATAAGCGCAGTTCCGGTAAATGCTACCATCTTGGTGGCATCTTCGCCCACTCCTACGGTGAAAATATGTGAATACATGGTCGATTGTATACTGGATAATTGCCGCATTTCAAGCCTCACAGAAATTTGTGATTGAATACCATTAACCACAGTGCAGCTGAATGAGAATAGAGAGTCATCCTTCAAATCAACCTCGAGTGGCTCACTCTCACAAGTCAGGCTAACCTCGGCAATATTGCGGCTGGAATCATCGGGCCAATGGTCGGCCATCTTGTCACCAGGTAGGTGATTATCGCCATAGCCATCGCCATCTGTATCATTCCATTGACTACCTTCTGTGGGGAAAGTATCAGCACCATTTGCCGTGGTCCAAAGGTCATCTGCTGTCGACCAGCCATCACCATCGTCATCGGCACAACCCAATCGGTCGAGGGTTGAAGTCGCATTCACCTCTGGGCAAGCATCGTTGAGATTACCCCAGCCATCGCCGTCTGCATCTATCCAATTTAGAGAATCATTAGCGTCAAAGTCGGCGTCGTCAGACCATGAATCGCCATCACTATCGAGGCAGCCAAGGCTACCATTGGTCGAATTACCTGAAATATTAGCACAACCATCGGCATTATCACCAAAACCATCACCATCAGTATCATTCCAATCATTGGGGTCGGAGTCGAAAAGATCGGTAGTATCAGACCAACCATCTGCATCACTGTCGAGGCAGCCTCTGAAATCGAAGAATGAATCTCCTGAAATCAAAGGACAGTCATCCGAGTCATTGCCCCATGAATTATCGCCATAACCATCACCGTCGCTATCATTCCACTGGCTGAAATCGAGCGGGAAGGAATCGTTCTGGTCGGCCCATGAATCGAAGTCGGCATCTATACAGCCGAGCGAACCATTTAGACTGGTTCCAGGCACTTGCCAACAATCGTCTTCGAAGTCCTCGAAGCCATCTCCGTCCTCATCGGCGCTACGGGTCGGATCGTCGGGGAAGGAATCACCTAAATCGCTGACTCCATCACCATCTCCATCAAGGCAGCCCTTACGGTCGACCGTCGAATTACCCCATACAGTCAAACATTCGTCAGGAGTAGTTCCACTTGCTAAATCGCCATAGCCGTCGCCGTCTTGGTCTGAATGTTGTGAATCATCGGCGTCGAATGCATCGATGATATCACCATAACCATCGCCGTCAGCATCAGGACAGCCAAGTGCACCACCTAGGGTTGAATTCCCGGCCTCGCTCGTGCAGGCATCGGGATTGTTTCCTGCCGCATTATCACCATAACCATCACCGTCGATATCGCTCCATTGTGTTGCATCGTCATCATAGGCGTCTTGGGTATCTGCCCAGCCATCAGAGTCTGCATCTGGACAGCCGAGGGTGCTATTGCGCCATGAGGTTCCTGCTTCACTTGGACAAGCATCTGGCAGGTTTCCACCGGCATTATCGCCGCGTCCATCACCATCGCCATCGGCCCATTGAGTCTTATCATCAGGGAAGAGGTCGTGTCCGCCACTATTTGGCCTACCATCACCATCAGTGTCGATACATCCGATTGTGCCGATGGTTGAATTGCCGGCTATCGACGGACAATCATCATCGCCATCAGCGATACCATCGCTGTCAGCATCGGCCCATCTTGTTGGGTCTGTAGGCCAGTTATCGTTAGCATCTGACCAACCATCACCATCGGTATCGACGCAGCCAAGTAAATCCTCGGTAGAATTGCCGGCAACACTGGCACAATCATCGCTATTATCACCGATACCGTCGCTATCAAAGTCGACCCATTCGCTTGGATCTGCGGGGAAATCATCACCACTATCCGACCAGCCATCGCCGTCGCTATCGACGCAACCCTGCCGATCTGCTGTGGAATTGCCAGCGGTTGCAGCACAGTCATCCGCGTTATCTCCAACTCCATCTGAATCACCATCTGCCCATTCACTACCATCACTGGGGAATAGGTCTCCACCATCGGAATAGCCATCGCCATCGCCATCGAGGCAACCAATTAGATCCACGGTTGAAGTACCCGCATTAGTTGGGCAGTCGTCGCTATTGTCACCGACATTATCGGAATCGGTATCACTCCATTCACTGGCATCAGACGGGAAAGCATCACCTGAATCTGAATAGCCATCGGAATCGCCATCTGGACAACCGATTTGATCTATGGTTGAAGTACCCGCATTAGTTGGGCAAGCATCGGCATTATCACCGATGCTATCCGAATCGGTATCGAACCACTCACTGCTATCAGAGGGGAAAGTATCACCTGCATCTGAATAGCCATCGCTATCGCCATCAGGGCAGCCGTTCTGATCCTCGGTCGAGGTTCCCGCTACCAGCGGGCAACCATCGGCACCATTGGCCGTGGTCCAAAGACCATCTGCTGTCGACCAACCATCACCATCTGGGTCTTGACAACCCAATCTATCTGTGGTCGAAGTTCCAGCATTCAAAGGACAGCCGTCAGGATTGGTTCCGCCGGGATTATCCCCGTAACCATCACTATCAGAATCAGACCATTGAGTCGAATCACTAGGCCAGACATCAGCGCCTTGGGCTGTAGTCCAAGTTCCATCCGCGTCAGAATAACCATCGCTATCGGTATCAGGGCAGCCATTGCGGTCTTGGTTAGAATAACCAGCGACACTAGGGCAATCATCTGAATCATCATTAAATCCGTCGAAATCTGCATCGGTAGTCAAATTGGAGATGGAATAATTTTCTGAAAGAGCGATTGCGAATTTCTGTGGGCCATTGGGAACATTTGTGCCCTCTATCTGAATCTGCCAGAGGCCAGATTGCGGTGAAGAGATGGTTTCGCCAATAAGGTTGTCACGGTTATTGGTCTCATTGAGCCAAGTGCCATCTGGCATTCTGATGTTGTAACTAATCTCATTGACCAAAGTTACTGAAGCAGCGGTCGATGCCGCAGCATCGGTCCAAGCGAGCATGATTCTCATGTCTGGCGCTCCAGCTGGAACGTTGAATGAATAATTGATCCAATCACCGGTTCCAACCGAATCACCATCGACAAAAGACATCTCCATCGCATTTTCTAGATTTAGTCGGCCCCATCCCTCGTGGTTATTTGGTGCGGTTTCCCCTGCCCCGTTGGTTGCATCGCTATATTGACCGAGCATGTCGTCTGCATTTGCGGTTAGCAGCGCTTTGACCAAAGCACTAGAAGGATCGCTATGTCCTACGTTTTCCTTGAGGTGTTCAAGCAATAGTGCGGTTGCCCCAGCGCTGAGAGGAGTGGCCATACTGGTGCCTCCCATGTAGCAATATTCAGTGCTATATGCGCCCCAACCACAAGCTCCAGCGACCGATGATTTGGTCGAGAGGATGAATGTCCCCGGGGCTGAAATATCGGGTTTGATACGGTCATCCTGCATCGGTCCGCGACTGGAGAAAGCGGCCATGCCATCGATATTATCTGCGAGTCGGTCGGTACTAATCGGTGCAGCATAATCGCTACTGCCCCAAACACTGGTGAAGGTTGGACGATTATTCTCTGAAGCACCTACTGATATCACATTTTTAGCCGTCGAAGGTGGTCCTTGTGAATCAAGGTCAATCTCGCCGTCACTATTGGCATCAGCTCCAGCATTACCAGCAGAGAAGAGAATGGTAAGATTCTCGTAAGTTGCCGAGGCTTGATCCGCCTGCCTCGCAGTCAAGCTGTATCTTCCCGCTTCAGAAGGATAGACATCGGCAGGAACCCCCCATGAATTGGTGTGAATCAATGAGTTGTTTTCAACCGATAAATCGACGGCATCATTGAAATCATCAGGGATCCCCATCAGGGTCGATGCACCATCACAGACCTGGCCAAAGGAATGGAATAGAAGGTCCGCCCCTGGAGCACTGCCTTTGATGCTACCAGAGGATACTGAACCATCTCCAAGCACCGAACCAGCGACATGAGTGCCATGGCCATTATCATCTGCTGCTCCATCATCCCAATTCGAATTACTGGTACATTGCCAACGGCTAGAAGACGGAATCGGCCAAGACATTATGCCCCAAATATGGTTTTCAAAATCATCGTGCATGGTTGAATCATTAACCCCTGTATCGATGCCACTATCACCCACTGTGACCACGATACCACTGCCATCGAGCCCAGCCCAACTTGGATTGAGTGCTTGCAGATTGGATAACTGCGAAACCCAATCGGTTTTCATCACCGAATCCGCTTCATCGTTTTGAGTGGTAAACAGTAATTTTGGCTCAATCCATTCGACCTCTTCTGAAAGGGCAAGGGTGGAAAGCACTTCCACGCCGCCAGAAATGGTTGCATATCTACGACTATCGCTGTGGATCTCCATGCCATTGACCTCGGGCAATTCTGTGGAACTGAGAAGAAGATTCATGGTTGCATATCCTTCCATTGTATAGGGCATCTCGATTTGTCCGTTCATCGCTTGAGCCAAGGGGGTGTAGACTTTGTCAGTTGGATCCATCTTCATCAGTCCAGTGACATCGAGGGAGGATAATTTCGCCGGTGAAAGCGCCGGAACATCACAACGAATCGAAGAAGGGGGCATAAAACTCTCACATTCGATACCTGCCATTGCCAATTGAGCTCGCCATTGGCTTGGCACCGGATAGTCGTGATGGAGAATAGTCCAACCTTCAATTATTGAATCCGGCCAATCGGCGGTGGGAACCAGATTTGCATTGCGATAATAGAGCCAAACTTGGTCAGTCTCAGAATCGGCCTCACCCCAACCATGTTCGACATCGGCAATCGGGGCGATACCAAGTTGCGACAAGGTCTCTAAATCGGCATTGGTATCGTCGCCAGTGACGATTATCACCGTTTCATCCGCGGCTTGAGCCAAAGGTGATAGCAAAGAAAGAAGGAAAATCAGCACTATTACTACGGCTCGCATACCCCGCTGAGAACTTAGTTGGGCAATAAGGTTACGAATCAAGAGGGTTCAATAGATACCTGCCCAAGCAGCGGCTCATGGGTGCTGGACATCAGCGAGCAACACAGTATGATCATCTCGATCCTGAGCAACTGAATCCGGAATTCAGCGTCATAGGAAAACACGTGTGGCGGGTTCTACCCTATGCCAAAAAGTACTGGCAAAGAGCAACGTGCGGAGTGGTTACCAATTCATTTGCACGAATGGCCGATCTCTTACCATTCGTCGCCATTGGCTGGGCTGTCGACTATTTCGCAAACGGTATCAATGCAGGTCCGAGTGGAATAATCTCCCAGGTTCCAATCGACCCTGCGATATCTTATGGGGTTCTGATCTTTCTCGGTTTTGCAATGCTTGCAGTCTTCCAAGGAATCAGTGAATATTGTTGGCAGACATTGGGCTACAAAGTTCAACACGACTTACGCATGGATGCCACTAAATCGCTAATCGCGATGGAGGCCTCGTACTATGATTTACGACAAACTGGGCAATTGATGTCGGTTCTTTCTGCAGATGTCAATCAATTGGAGGATGTAATTAGTGATGCCTCGACCTCGATAATTCGTATTACTGTAACTTTCATCACCGCTTTTGCTATCCTGATGCTAATGTCATGGAAACTGGCTGCAGTATTATTCTCACCGATAGTATTGATTGTGCCTATGGTTTACCTATTCTCAACCAGAGTACAGAGAAAATATCGCAAGCAGAGGGAATCAACTGGGGATATCACCGCGGTTCTAGAGAATATGATCTCGGGAATTGCAGTGGTACAGGCCTATAATGCCCAAGACTGGGAAGCGAAAAGAGTCGCCCGTGAATCCGGGGAATATCGCGAACATGCGATTGCTGCGAGTAAAGATCGCAATCGTTTCGTACCCGGGCTTTACCTTGTAGCAGGAATCGCATTCGGTCTATTGGTGACCATGGGTGGCTGGCTTACCCAACAAGGAGACATCACCACAGGTCAATTAGTGACATTTCTTTTGATTTCTACCCGGATGACCATGCCACTATTCATCTTTGGAATGCTCATCAATCAATTACAACGTGGAGAGGCATCGGCAAGACGTGTATTCTCTATCGTTGATCTAGAACCAACCATTACCGACCGTGAGGGAGCTGTGGAACTCACTGGCCCAATCACCTTAGTAGAGTTTGACAATGTCCATTTCACCTATCCGGGAACCACGACCAAAGTTCTCTCCGGCATTTCATTTACAGTTGATTCAGGAATGTTTCTCGGGGTAATGGGACACACCGGTGCAGGAAAAACCACCATTCTCAAATTGCTGATGCGCTATTATGAACCCGATCAAGGCAAGGTCTTAGTCAACGGAATAGATATTCAAACCCTGACATTAAACAGCGTTCGCGCCCAAATGGGCTTCGTCAGCCAAGAGCCTTTCCTCTTCTACGGTACCTTGCGCCAAAACGTGATTTACAATCGTACAGATACTGATAATGGGGAAATCAAAAATGCTCTGCGCTTAGCTGGTGCCGAACAATTCGTCTCCGAACTAGAGAACGGACTCGACACCATGGTCGGCGACCGTGGCGCAAAACTCAGCGGTGGCCAGAGGGCTAGAGTATCGCTAGCAAGGGCTTTGCTCGAGGAGCCAAGCCTGTTGATTCTCGACGAGGCAAGCAGCGCTCTCGATGCTGAGACCGAGAAGAGAATTCAAGAGAATCTGCTTGCGAGCGGGAGTGGAAGAGCGACCATCGCCGTTGCTCATCGCCTCTCGACAATTCGTAATGCCGGGGAGATTATCAGTATGGTAGACGGCGGTATTGTCGAGCGTGGAAGTCACAAAGAACTATTGGATAATAACGGAGTTTATGCTTCGCAATGGTCTATTCAGACCGGTGAAATCTGATTATACATCGATACTGTCGAGCAATTCATCGACCTCATCGCGTTCTTCAACATCAGGGTTTGAAGTGAACTCTTCATCAAATGAATAATCGAGAGTCCCTCTGCGAGAACGTATCAACGCGATGATTACCAAAATCACCACCAGCATCAACACGATTTGAGTCATGGGATTACTCAGCAAATCGCTTACACCTTTGGTATCATCACTTACCACCTTACTGTCATCATTGGAATCGATGTCGTCATCCTCATTTGTATTCGGAGTAGTGACGTTATCATCATCGAGTTCGGGAATTTCGAACTCGATTAAAGTCGATTGATTGACATTGGCTGAAGAGTCGGCGGAAATCACTCTCAACCACCAAGTTCCAGCATCGAATACCATATCGGTGGATATCTCGTGATTCTTTGCAGTTGCAAAGGTCTCGCCAAGTAGAGTTGTGTGAAGTGTTTGTGCGGAAATATTTGCATAAATTTCCACTTTCTCATCAGTCATTTCTGAGGTGTACCAACTGACTTTGATGCGGTTATCCATTAGGACTTCAACATTGATGTTGAGTATTTCAGGGGCGGTAGTATCGATTTCGGTTGTAGTGCTCAAGTTGAGTATCACCGGCTCCAATCCGCTGATAATAAGAGAGCACGAATAATCAGTCCCTGCGCTTAAACCTGTGATCTGAATAGAATGGGAGAATCCACCTGCTGTAGCCAACTCCT
>CAUYXQ010000054.1:0-8101 GCA_963577015.1 Candidatus Thalassarchaeaceae archaeon | reverse complement strand
ATAACACTTTTACCGACATAGAGAAAGAAGCGCTATCAATTGGCGAGTACCACTACAATGACGGTGGCAGCGGTTTCAGCCAAGAACCGACTAAGGCGCGCATTCATTTTGCTAATAACGATGTAAGTGGCATCAATGGAACTTGTGCGTCATCGATTTATAATCCAACCAGTACAGTTGTGGATTTCCAGTGCCCTGCATTACATATATTCATGGCAAGTGCTTCTATTATCAACAATAATATTACTGCAAATTCTGGCGATGGGATAAGGGTCTTAGGAGGAGTTGTCAATGTCCAAGACAATTATATCGAAGCAGGGGAATTTGCAGTACGTATTTCTCAATTCGACGACCAATACGATACCAAATATGGAAGTATTGGCTTTTTCAGTGGTAACGATTGGAGTTCAAATGTCGAGCAGATATACAATGTCACAGAATCCAAGGTAGTGGTTCAATCTGAAACATTTGATACACTAGATAGCAATCCAAAGCACACTGTTTGGCTAGAATGGGCTAGTCAGACCTGTGAGGAAAATGTCAATGCTTGCTTAAAGGCTCCACCAACGGGTTCTTGGCCCCCTCAAGGTATGCCAATTGCCATGGATCTGAAAGATAACGCTACGACTTTCACCTTCGCGGACCTCAATAATTTCGAAATCGGAGATGTTTACATGCGTAATCAAGGTACCTCTTGGGGAGTTCAAGTCGAAGAAGGTGAATTGGTTCGTTATCAAGTCAAGGCGAAGAATAACCAAGTTGCCGGTGCGAAAGTACTGATTAAGGATGCGTTTGGTAAAGAATTGTACAATCTCCAAACCGACCCATTCGGTTTCACTCAATGGGTCACTCTCGCATCAAATTTCCACATCGATCACAATTGGAATCGTACTTGGAACGAACCTTATCTCAATGGATCGGTAGATTGGCCAGCGGAGGACTCTTGCACTGATGCTATCGACAATGATGGTGATGGGGTTGCTGATTCGGAAGATTCAGATTGCTTTGAAGGTAGTGGCACGCGTGAGCTTTCGGTTTACCTAGTAGATGTGGACAAATTCGATAAGGGTCGCTCGAGCCACAGTTTCACTTTGACCGGTTCGATTGACCAGGTAATAAATCTCGACAATATGGCGCCTTCGGTGAGGGTCGACCAAAAAGAGGATACGTCTTTTGCACGTATAATCTCACTAACTGGCACTGCGTGGGATGGTTTACAATTCAATACCGATGGCACATATTTCAATGATGCAAATGCTACAGAAGCAATGTTTGGCACCATCAATCGTGTGGAGATTCTGCCACATGGTAGCACCTCTTGGTACTTGGCTACGGATACTTCGGGGTCTGATGGGGGGGTGAACAAGTCAAATTATCCCTTCAAAGAATGGTCCTTTGAATGGGATATGTCGAGCCATTTCGAAGAGGATGTAACCTTTAAAATAAAGTCATTCGATGGCTTGGACGAATCATCTTTAACCACTAGAGTCTATCGTTTGAACATCAATCCTCCGATCACCATTGTTGATTCTCCTCAAGAGGGTTCAACTCATGCCGATGGCAAAGTGCGCTTTAGTGGCACAACTAGTGACGCCTACCGCGGTGGAATAGATGTTGACAAAATATACTTCAAAATCGAAGGCCCTAATGATTATAGTACCCTTACTTCGATTGAAGCTAGCTCTATTTGGGCTTATGACTGGAATTATGCCGGTACCAATTTATACTCCGGTGAATATACCTTCACTATTTGGACTTCAGATTCGAGTTATTGCCGCACAGAAATCGGTGAATGTGATGCACAAGTTATCACGGTCTTTGTCGATAATAATAATCGCATACCCTCTGTGCAAGTCGATTCACCAAAACCTATGCAAATAATTCATAATGATGAGGATATATTTATTTCTGGTGTTGCACGAGATAATGATGGCACTGTGAGTCGAGTTGAATTTGAACTGTTTGATATAACTACGAATTATACGATTAATAATGGCCCTAACCCGGTGACTTCCTTCCTTCCCAATGGCTATTGGGAGACTAGTTGGAATACCAGTGAAAGCAGTGAATTAACCCACGATCAATTCTATGACCTAGTGATAAAGTCCTATGATACCATAGATTATTCTCTAGTTGAAACGATTCGCCTGCACTATATTCATGTTGGAAATTCGGCGAATATAGACCCGGTTTTCAATTCGGAAGGCTGGGCCCAAACCAAGACTATTTTTTGTGATGAGAATTCAAAATCCCCTGATAGATGTAGCGGGGGGGCTTCGATTGATCTGTTAGAATTCTTCAGCGACCCCGATGGGATTGGTGTCAATGAGAGTCACTTCATTACATACGAGGTTTATGATGACACCACTTCAGATGGTGATGATGCATATAATAGTTTTATTACCATCAATCAGAATGGAGTGGCAACCTATGACCCCATGGAATATATGCACGAAACAACTTCTGATATGGCCCAATGGTCAATATTAAACGTAATATTTGAAGTTCGCGATGTCGATGATGTTCCAGCATATTCCTTTACTGTGAATTTCATCGTCAAACCGATTAGTTTTACTGCGGATAGACAGGATGAAGGTCAAATTCTCGTCGGTAATAATGCGGTCTATACAGGTAGTGGATTACCCGGCAGTAAAGTTGTTGCCCGATTATATAGTTCAGGCTCTGCAGAAGGTGACTTCATCAACGAGACGATAGTGGGCGCAGATGGTAGTTGGCGAATGGAAATTTCTTATGTCCAACTCGGTACAGATGGAGATATCCAATTAGTTTTCACTCAAAATGGACAAACAGCAGCTGGCTATTATGATGTTAGCGCTGGTATTGCTGAGCCTGAAGGCTTGGCTACTTGGATGTGGGCTGTGATGATTTTACTCGCATTATTACTTCTTCTCGGCGCTGGAGCATTCTTCTTTGTCGAGTTTGAGGACGAATTTGCAATGGATGAAGAAGATGCAGAGGCTGAACCAGAACACGATCCATATGCATGGGCTAAAACCGGTACATCTGAACAACAGCAAGCAGAAGTAGCCCCTCTCCAACAACAAGCGGTTGCACCACAACCGGTTCAGCAATCACAACATCCTGGTTGGATTTGGGATGCAGCTGCCAATCAGTGGGTCCCCGACCCTAATTATCAATCACCGCAAGGGGCACAGGTCGTTCAAAATATTACTTACAATATTAATGACAGTGCTATCTCAGGGGACCTCTCCGTTGGTAACAATGATCAGTAGAGCATAACGCTCTAAAGGAATAGATAGGAGTGAATTTCATGTCGACCTCACCTAGACCAGGAGTACAGGAAAGGATTCTCCTGCATCTTTCAGATTATTCTGATTTCATCAATTCGGTTGAGGTACCTTTTGCCTTATCGCAGATGGGTATTGCTAATGCCGTGGCTATTGCTCGGTCTAATGTTCCTCGTGCAATCACCGGTCTCAAGGACCAAGGTCTTCTAATCGAGAGACAAGCACATGTTAACGGTGTTACTCGTAAGCGAAAGGCGTATTTTCTGACCGAATCTGGAATGGCGCTTTGTGTTGAGACTTGGAAACGTCTTAGGGATTTCGAATTCCGCTGCATTTTGTCTGAGGGAGATACCATTACCACCACTCTTGGTGAGGTGGGCGAAACTCTACCTTTCAAGATGCGTCCAGTCGATGTAATTCGCTATATGGATGATAATGGGGTAATGGATGTGCGTGCACTTTCGGCTGATTTGGTCGAGAGGGATCTTTCGAAACATGTTGAAAAGCAATTGGTTACTAGCCTTGGAGACCTTCCTCGGTTGAGGCATTTTTATGGTCGTAAATCAGAAATGGAGAACATGATAAATCTACTAGAGGCGCGTTCAACTACCATTTTGGTTCCAGGGATTGCTGGAATTGGTAAAACAACAATAGCGGCAAAATTAGTCGAGAGTTTCATGCATCGGCGCAATCTGATCTATCACCGGTGTCAGGATTGGGAGGGCTCAAGAGCATTCTTTGAGAATATCGCTGATTGGCTATCGAATATCGGCGATACGATGTTTGCAGATTTCATTGCAGCAACCCCTGCGCCCAATCCAGCAGATGCGGCAAGTATCTTACTTGGAGCCCTTGAAAGCGTACCTTCTCTTATCGTGATAGATGATTATCACAAGGTTAGCGATAAAATCCTTCACCAAACCATACAAGCGCTTTCCTTGGCACTTCTTGAAAGCGAGGGTGATATCGGTCTAGTGATATTTTCACGGTCGTTCCGACCGGTTGTCGCACTAAAGAACGCAGAAGGAAAAATCGCGAGTTTGGTATTGCCTCTTGAGGGGCTAGACCAGCATTCAGCGCGCAGTATACTGTCGACAATAAACGACCTCGACGAAGAAAAATTACTCTACATCCACTCGTTATCACGCGGCCATCCATTGGTTCTGGAATTGATCAACCGCGGTGCTTCAGCCGGTGCTTTCCACGAGACCTTGGAAAATTATGTCAATATCGAGATATTCTCTAAACTATCAGCCGAGCAAAAGCGCCTTTTAGGTGCGCTGTCGATATTTAGAGAACCGATACCACTTACTGCATTCGCAGGGCAAAATCTCAATATCGATGAACTGGATGATCTGGTAGAGGCTGGACTTGCTCGCCATGGTGATTCTGAATCCTATGACGTTCACGATTTGATTAGAGAGTTCTTATTGCAAAGTCTCGACACTCAAGCAAAAATCGATTTGCATGTCAAGGCAGTTAATTGGTATGAGAATCAAAACCACAGCCCTGATATTGTTATCGAATTGATTCATCATCTGATCTCCAGCCATAGACATGAAGATGCTGCTGAGCGTATCGCTGAATCGGGAAGGTCGTTAATTAGCCAAGGGCATCTAGAATTACTAGATTTGTTGGAGAAGATATCTCTCGAAGGTCTCTCGGATAATATATCATGTCGGATTCTTCAATTGGAGGGAGAGTTATTGTTTATCCTCGGTAGATTTGATGAAGCAGAGGTGATTTTCGGACAAGCCAAAGAAGGGGCAAAAAAGTCCTCAAACACTTCCGTCATCGCCGATATTCTCTCCAACCTCGCCGACATCGTCCTCAAGAGAGGCGATGCCGATGAGGCATTACGGATGCACAGGGAGGCGTTATCCCTGCACATGGAGACAAACAATGTCAAAGGTGCAGCTAGAACTTACAATAATATGGGCTATTTATTCCGTCGTCAAGGGGAGAATACCAAAGCCTTGGAAGCATATGGTGAAGTCGAAGGTATATTGGCTAGTGAGGATGACCCCCACATGGTTTCTTCGAGAATCAATCTAGCCAGAGCCTTGCTGGATTTGGGTGAAGTCGACCGTGCGCGAACGCATGCACTAACTGCTTATGACGAATCCAAAGGGATAGAAGATGAATTACTCCATGCACGCGCCAGAGCAGTATTGGGTCGTTATTACGCTAAAAGTGGCGATTCCGACCTGGCTTTGCATCATTATTCCGATGCACTTGAGACAATGGGTGAGGCTGGCGATCAATTAGCGATGGTCGAAGTAACGATTCTTCTTGGTGAAGTTCTCCAAGATAGTGGTAATTTAGACGACGCATTAGAGCGATACCGTGAGGCTTTGGTAATCGCCGAAGCCAATGATTTACGTATGCAGATCGGTGAATTATTAGCAAGGTTGGGCGGTGCTGCACCTGACCGGCAAAGAAGAATGGAATATTTGCAACGCTCCCTATCGGTCTTTAGAGAATTGGGAGCCAAGGCACGCATGCGTGAAGTGCAAATGATGGTTCATGCTGCGGTAATGGGTCGTTGATTAGAACGAAGGCCGCATAGTGTCTATTCTGGTTTCGCCTTGTTCGTAAATAACCCAAATATGGCTGATTCCAGCGATTGTAATCTGGCCGCTGTGGTTTCCTAAGCCGGTGCCGGAGAGAGAATGTGATCGATCCAATGAGCTTTCATGATGCAATAAGTCAAGTGATTCATCGGCCAAGACCAAGGTGAAAAGAGTCTCATCAGCCTCGGTATAGCGCCATTCTACCGCCTCAGCATATTTTATTCCATCACCCTCTCTACTAGCGAGATCAGCGCGTTCAACCGCTGCCGAAATATCGGCGAGATTTGCATCTATCGCTGCAAGATTCCATCTTTCTCGAGTTGAAGTTTCAATTTCAAAAGACCAAACCGCAAACATTGAGAGTAGCAATACTCCAAGCAAAAAGGTGAATACATAACCCAATTCAGTGGAGGCTGCCCCTTCGTCCTTACGTATTCTACTGCGCATTTCAGGCCTCCCTAATCAGTGCATTCATGTCAGCGATCTGTAATGTGAATTGTATGCTTTGCCCACCTGTGTGCCAAACTGCCTCCGATGCTGCGTGTGAGGGTATCGGTACCCAGCCGATGTAATCGTTTAGCAGTTCGAGTTGGCCGGGGAAAGTAGTCCAGTCCTCGCTACCATCGAGTGCTTGTGAACTCAAAGATGCGATTTGTCCACCATAGGGTCCATACCATCCACGGCGCACTTCAAAAGCCTCACGCGAGGCGAGAGAACTTCGTCTTTCCAGATCGATTTCCAATTCAAATCTCCCCTGTCCCTCCAATCCTTCACTATCGGGATGAAGTGCGGGAATAGTTGCAGCAAATCTAGGCCCTGGCCCACCACGTTCAATCGGTGATCTTAGCACCAATGGCTCCAATTCAGGATGGTTAGTCATTACCGCACCACCAGACCAAGCAACTTCGAGACCGGTAATCGAAGTCGAGAATGTATAGGTCAAACGCGAAAGTTGGAAGGCCCAAGCACTTGCGATAATAGCGTGTTCTGATTGGGAATTATGACCGATCAATTCTATAGTCAACCCAGCCGGATGAATACCTTCATTCCAAGCGTTGATAATATCGGGGATCGTCCTTCCGGCTATGTCCTTCCAGGGAAGGGCAACCTCAATCCACCCTGAGGCGGTCTGGTTTACATTTACACAACGTCGTGTCCCTTCACTTTCAAGGTGCATAAGGCCCGATGAGCCATTGGTCATCGTTATTCGCAAAGGATCACCCTCAAGTACGTCGATTTGCTCCCCCGTACCGGCAATAGTAATACTCGAGAATGGATTGGTTTTAGAGAGGGTTGTATTGGTGGTTTGATTATACCAGATTGTTTCCTCTCCCTCTAACTCAAGTATGTAAGTAGCATCGGTTTGTAATAGGAAAGATGTTCCCGTGTGCATGCCTGAATCCAACGCACTCAATTCACTGATGCCTTCTGTACCACTCGACCATTGCATCATTATCTCTGCAGTAGATTCAACAATCAAGCCATCGCTTTGACCTACGGGAGGCCATGCTATTGTAAACGAGCTATTGGCTGCGACCGAAGTTCCACCTTGACGCCAAGTTACTGTGGCGGCCGTGTCTTGGGGATTGATAAACATCAATTCCCCTATTGTCGTAGGTGGAATGAATCTTTTAGCGAGATAAGAGCCATCATCGCCTTGGACCGTCGCTATGCCATCATCGCCTTGGGATAGGTAGAGTTGGGCGTCATCGCTGGTGATGATATTTATCACACCTGAATCTGTCATTTGAAATTCCTTACTCCAAGAAACCGCTGCATTAGGATATGTTGGCAAGATGGAGAATTCTTCGCCAATACCAGCGGCACCGGACCATTCTATTTTCAACGATTGTTCGCTGAGGATATTGACGGTGGAATTACCCTCTTGCAATGGAATAGTCCACGACCGACCCTGTCCGCTACTGCTATCTTTGTCATTTGCCGGTAAATGGGTTGCACCACCGTCGCCATTGACCCCCAATACAATTAATTCTTGACTAGAGGATATCGCATCGGGGTTGTCTATGATTAAAACCTCATCAGTGCTAAGGGTAAATTCCTCTTCACCGTGCACGATTATCACTCTCTCTAGTGTAGTGGTTAATTGGGGTGCAGGTGTAACCATTATTTTATCAAAATCCAAAGCGGATGAATAATGGAAATATGCATTGCTTCCAGTGCGCATATCGCTGAAACAAACCGCTTCAATATGGCTTTGAGAGTGGCGAATGCGTACTTGACGATCCAAATCTAGAGCAT
>CAUYXQ010000053.1:0-8125 GCA_963577015.1 Candidatus Thalassarchaeaceae archaeon | reverse complement strand
AGTGCCCAAATCAACCCCGGAGACTGCTATGATTATACGATAAATGTCGAAAAGCGAGAGGATCCTGGAGATTTGGTATTCACGACACCAGGAGCCCCCTCGGCCGTTCCTGAAGGGATGGATTTGGTTACCTGGCGAAAGGAGCAATGGACAACTGAAGTGATATTTGGCAATAATGACTATCCCCCTCTCAACGACCCCAGCGATATGAATAGCGGTAGACCATGGCCAGCGGATTCACCGATTGCAGTAACGGCAAGAATTTGTGCGCCGACCAATGCCTCGGCAGGTCTTGGCCCAGCGTTTACCGTCAAAGCCCATCTCAAAGGCTATCCAAAGGTATCGGATTCAAGAATTCTTTCGACCAGTGTGAACCATATCTACAGTCTAGATGCAACAACTTCGGAAGAGACATTGACAGTCGATCCTGGTGAACAGTGGATTTTACCTGTAAAGGTAGCAAACCTCGGTAATGGCCCAGATCGGTTCGATATGCGGTTGGCTAGCGTTAGGGATTCCTCTAATGTTGAAGTGCAATGGGATATCGACGTTCCTAGAGAATCCTTCGAAGAACTCAAACGGGACATGATGCAAGAATTCGAAGTAATTCTCAACGTACCTAATCAAGTTCAAGCAGGGATTTACATTGTCACCATGCATACTTTCAGTGAGGAAGCATATACCGACTCTTCTGGACATATGACCCGCTTACGCGATGTATTGACATTTACCATTACGGTAAATGAATTCTACGATATGAGAATTAGCATTGACGAAAGCCAAGATAATGCGGTAAAAATCAGCGCTCCCGGGAGAATTGTGAAATTCGTAGTCAACATCACCAATGCAGGAAATGTCGCTGACATTCCAGCTTTGCACAACCATACCACGCAAAAGGATTCATCTACGGGTACCGAGGTCTGGACGACGATACCCAGCATGGGTAGTTTGTCCGACTGGTCGGTAACTTGGTCGATGGTTGAATTCCTTGGTAGCGATTTAACCAAGGAGACCGAGTGTGAGGTTTCAGTATCTACCGCTAGTGCCTATCCCGAAGGTAACTGTGTTTATCTTTCGGATATTGGTGAATGGAGGTTGGCAGAGATGGAAGCATATTCAACCTACATGATGTATGCAACCGTACATATTTCAACAGCAGCCAAATTAGATACCCGCCAAATCGGACTTAAAGTCACCAGTATGGCAGGTAATGCCGAAGAAGATGGCGATTACGACGAAACTCCGAGTTGGGCTGGGGAATATTTGGATAGTAATGAATTGATACTAACCTTGAGGCTAAGAGCCCCTAATTTAGTGATTTCTGAAGTATCGGTTTCATCGGAAAGCGCAGATGTTGGCGATGCAATACCTATACGAATCATTCTACAGAATAACGGCAATGTCCACGCAACCGATGTTGAAGTTATTCTTTGTGAATTCAGTAGTATCGATGAGGATACAATGGAAGATATTCGCAAGAACGGCTGTCCCGATGAAAGCATTGTAATGCGCCAGATAATCGGAGCAATTCTAGCACCTGATGCAACATTAGAGCCAAAGGAAATCGAGATTTACATGCTATACCCAATCACCCCTGGTTCTCACGAAGTAGTGGTTGTAGTCGACCCACAAAATGCGATAGTCGAGGTTAGTGAACGAGACAATATACAGTTGGTTGAGGATGAATTATCGAGTAGTTCTCCCTTCCTCGACGTAGCAGGATCTATTGTAGCCACCTATTCATTACCCACGGGCATTTTACTGCTAACCCTTGCATTATTCGCAGTATTGTATCTTGTAGGTAGTGGTCGCAGAGCTGATGTAAAGAATAGATTAGCAGAGCAGAGTAGTTTGATAAATGTGCTTGGTGACGAGGAAGAAACCACCGTCTAATAACACAGAACCAATTATTTGCGTTTAGGGTCAAGCATTGCCCACCATGGCAAGTCTGTACCTTCAGGTGCAGCGAAGATGTGCCCCGATTTCTCTCCGATTTCACGTAATAATCGTAATCTCACAGTATCCATTATCTCTTCTGTTGCACTAGCGCCGAGACGTAATTCCTGGCTTAATGCTTTGAGATTCAACTGTGAACGTGGAGATTCAAGCATATTATGGACGACAGCACGCGCCTCATATGAATCAAAATCTGAATCAACCGAAGAGGAAATTTTGTGTTTTACCACTTGATGTAAAGCGATTAAAGCATCTCTTTGTTCATCGATAACCTCAAGCGCACTGGTTATCTGACTCAAATGAGACATACCCTCCGAAAGAGAGATTTTTTTGCGCCCACTTACAGCTTCTGCGACCCCGATTGTTGGCTTAGGTAACTGATTTGAAAGGCGCATCGGCCCTCCACTTGGCAATTTTCTTTGTTCACAAGTAAAGAGATCAGGCCCAAGATCGATACGCAATGAAATAGCCTGCTGAATAGAGTAGATATTTTTTGGAGGTCCACCGATTGTGCTAGCAACTTTCATTTTAACTACAAAATCAGATTTTTCTAATAATTTGAGGTGTTTCATTATCGCTTGCTGACTTACGCCAATGCAATCTGCTAATTGCATTGGGTAGTGTGGTTCACGGACAAGACGTTCGAGAATTTGCCTACGCACCTTGTTTTGAAGTAGATTCAGGGTCGTGTCCATATCGCTCATGACTGCTCAACCACGGGTTACCTAGCCGGCGATGTGCTATCAATGCGTCGAAATCAAATTAGGATTCATCCCATTTCTTCCACGAATCATCAATCGAGGGGTTATCTGGAGTGATGTTGGAGGCGACATTACCGGACCCGGATTGCACTTTTTGCAATGTGTCTTCTGGCGCCGAGAGTCCAGAAAATGGCGGGGGCACTTCATTTTCAGCTTCATTTATCGCACCGTGAACCATAGCAAATATCTCATCGGTAGATTTCATTTCAACGGCATCAATTTCAGTCAATACCGCTTGATTTTCCAACAAAACCGGCTGTGCTTTTGAGCGATTGATCATCATTAACACAAGACCCAAAGGAATAAGGAAGGATCCAAAACAACAGATGGTTATCATAATCACCATCAGAGGCTGCGTAAAATCAGAGATAAAAGCACCATTTTCATTTAACCATACTGTTTTCCCTGAGCAGGAGGCCCCACAATCAATTTCTATGAGCACCTCCTTTTTCTGGTCGATTTCCCATTTACCAATGATAATAAAAACGGTTCCATCGGTCGATTGAGGCGCGTAATCAGCGCGGCATTTTTCATCCAAAACTTTCCCAACAGCGGAGCCATTTACCTCAGAAATATTTACTGTAATCTCGGTATTTTCCTCTAAGACACTGAATACCCAACACCCCTCTCCTAGGGTAATAGTATGAATCCCCCCGTCTTCAAGAGAATGTTCCGCGGATTTACGAGGGTCGACAATATCATTCATCAAATCATTATTGCTGATATACATTATCGTACCGATTAGAAAAAGCGTAGAGCCAATAATCAACAAGCGCCGAGGCCAAACATTCGAATCTGCTTCTGGTTGCATGTCTATCCTCAGCTATTGCAACTTCTCCCTCTATTTGACAATCACGCCAAACCCAATTCCCCTAATTTTTCGGGCAAATAGGTGTCTGTAACGAAATCCAAACCATACTTTGCTAACGATTGCTGTTCGGCCTTCATGCCTATTTCCAACATCATATTGATTTGGTCCTGCCACCAACCATCTGCGAATCTGGGGTCGCTCAATTCAGCCTTGAGTGCCTCAACATCCTTCTTGGAAAGTTCATCCGCAGGAAGATCATAGGCGAGGATGTCATCAGCAGTAATTCCAAGATACGAGGCTGAAGGGGTGGCGAGATATTCAGAAATGTGTGCGGTTTTTATCGCTCCATAAGCGATTGAAGCAAATATTCTGAACGACCATGGATCCCCATCGAGAAATACTACAACAGGTAGGCCCCATTCTTCATTCATGCGCTTGAGTATCCGCCTTGTCGAGCGAGCAGGTTGGCCCTTTAGATGCAAGAGAGCGCAACGGTAGTCTTCATCGAAACCATTTTCTATCAATCGGTCAAACATTCCTCCGGTCTCGATAGCCATAATGAAATCAACATCGTGCTCTAGCAATTCAATCTTTTCCACTTCGACATTATATGGCACTCCATAACCAGAATCACCAACATCATCGCGGGCATTGATTCGCATCCATTCTCCTTTTCGGTTTCTCTCTTGGAGCGTGATATTGCCAATCATTCTTGCGCCGTCTTCTTCAGGCCTGAGCTTGAAATCCTCTCTGAGACATTTGGTGATTACCTCTAGGTCTTCTGCTAAATTATTAGAATCATTTTGACTACCGAATTTTCCATAACCCCATCCTTCAGAGATATAGTACATTTCTCTAAGAGTGCTTGATTTACCGGATCTAATCATCTCTTCGATAAATTCTACAACATGTAAAGCTCGTAGCAAATTCTTAGCACTGCCCAGGCTAGATGCGTCTCTTACCGATCTCTTTTTACCATATTTGTAAACGCCAAGTTTTTTATCAAACCCAATATTATTTTTGGTTCTAACAGGCAAGGTCATTGTTGGCGCTTCACCTTTTACCATCCGATCATACATCTCCTCGACAACACCATGTAATTGGCGTTTTGTCAACTCGGGATCATTTACTCTAGCCATCAAGCCTCACCCCCAAAGAGTGTGGTTTGACGATTATCTCCTTCGGCAACCTGCAAGGCATCCTCATTTTCATCTTCATCGATTTCAGTGATAATATCCTCACCTGGAATTTCAACACCAGCAGCCCGAGCAATCTCTTCTTGATGGCGAATTTCTTCAAGCATCTTTTCATCCATTTTCGTAGCACCTATAACCTCTTGATTACCACGGAAGAACACTTCGGTTTCGGTCCAATCACCCTTTTCCAACCCATCTAAACTATATTCAATTACCGCGTTTTCTCCGGGGTGCAATGTCTCCATTTTCCAAGCCCAGATGCCAGTTGTCTCTTTGCGTCCACCGCGTTCATTACCAACCATCATCGCACCAGACTTTTCTGGCCAATTAACCAATAATGTGTATTGGCGGGCACGGGAGCTATAATTGTAAAAGATTATTTTCACATCGACTTGCTTGGTTTCTTTATTCCAAACGCTTCCCTCTTCAGCGATTATAGCATTCATTATCCTTGTAATCGACCCGGAGAGATCGGGCACCGGCCTATCGAGAATGGCTGCAGATTTTACCGCAATCGCTGGCAAAATGTCATTGATTAATTCGAATTTTTCACGTGTCTTTGCCATCTTTTTCTTCTTTTCAAGATGCTTGCGCAAACCCCGCCCCATCTCAAGCATCGCTTTCCTAGTCTCTTCGAAAACAATTTCATTATCAGCCAAAGCCTCTTTTGCTTCTGAGGTGAATTGAACATTTGTGCTTGCGAGGTGAACCAATATGGCAGCAGGGCCTTTTGGAACTCCTTTTCCACCAGCCTGTTCAAGTCCATATTGACGCCAATCGACTTTTTCAATAGCCTTGGTTAGTAAACAACCGCCTTGTTGGTACATCAAGGGAACGCGATTGGCAAAACGTAAGATTTCAACATGACTATCGCCAACCATCCCCTCGCCAAAAATCAGCCCAACTTCAATCTGAAATGGGTTTCCATGGCTCACGGTTGGTACGCGAGTCATGGTCGAGATGAATTTAGAATCAATTGTTTTTGACAATCCCTTTTTGATCAACATCTCCTCGATAGGAGAAAGGCAATTTGTGGGCGGAGCAAGTAATTTGACAACCCTTCCGTCACACAGTCTTTCCCCCTGAAAAGCATCGAGTAAATTTCTTATTGGGTCTGGTTTTAATCCAGTTGGTTTTGCCTTTTCAGATATTTCTGCAGCCTCACATAATTGCTTAGCTGCGCGCATTGATACCCCTGAAAAATTAGCGCGCAAAAACACAGTCATTCGACTATCCTTGGATTCTCGTAACATTCGCTGTAATTGTCCTAATTCTATGCCATGGGGATGGGGTTTGATGGCATCGACTTTGGTTGGTAGGCGTTCGGTCACACGCGGCCAATGATGGACCTCACCATCAGGGTCGGTGAAGGTAATGGCTGCGTGAGGATTAACGATGCTAGTCATACGTAAGTATTGGTAAACCGATTGTTTTCCGCGTTGATATTTTGCTTTCATCCGACAAGTGACTTGTAATCCATGTTCTTTGAGGACCCCGTTTTCATCTTCCCAAATAATTCGGTCCTGTTCGCTTTTGATAGCTTTATTTTTCCTAGTATCTAGGCCTATTTTTACGCTTACTGCAGAGGACTCACTGGCAATTTTTGAAATCACACGAGTGGGTTTACCAGTGGTCAATTGTGAATACATCACCACGCCGGTAATGCCAATTCCTTGTTGGCCTCGACTTTGGCGTATGGCGTGAAATCTTGAGCCAAATAATAACTGTCCAAACACTTTACCAATCGATTTTTCCGGAACACCAGGGCCGTTATCTTCAGCCATCAATTCAATAACGTTTTTTTTCCCCTCTATCCTTGTGAGATGAATTTTGATATCAGGTAATATTCGTGCTTCTTCACAAGCATCGAGGGAATTATCTACCGATTCTTTAACCGCGGTTATAATGGAGCGCGGAAGCGAGTCGAAACCAAGGAAGTGCTTGTTTTTCTCAAAGAATTCTGAAATGGCTATTTGTTTTTGATTCGCTGCCATTTTTTCTGCGATAGCCATGGAACTCTCTCCGTCCAAAGTCCTCCACAATCCCAATGATAGTGGGCCTTGAACGAAGTACTCCTTTTGCTTGAGGTTATTCAATAATGGCATCCACTTCCAGAAAAACCCTCTGTTCTTTTTGTGATACTTTTTGGCCACGAGTACCTAGTCACACTTATTCAGTTACGGATTTTGTCGAGATGTGCTCCAAGGTTATTTTCCGCAAGTGATGAATAATCCACACAGTAAAAATCAACGAGAAACCCATTATCCACAGATAACCGTCCCCTTGCGCGGAAAAACCTTCTTCACTGATTACCCGCGCTTGTGAGCCCCACCAAGCATAGATTGCTGCTGGCACAATCATCAGAGTATTTCCTTTGACGAGATCTTCTGTTTTCACCGAAGTGGCTCCAAAGACATAATTGAGCAACGAATATGGCAGGACTAGACTGATTCTAGAATAAGCTACGGTTTTCCATCCATCATTGACAATTGCTTGTTCAATATCAGCCATCAATGGTCGATTTTCCATTATCTTTGTAGCCCATGGCTTGAGCCATTTACGGGCGAGAAAGTGAGGGAAAAGCGCGGCGGCCATCGAGGCAACCCACGCGAAAATCATACCCGGAATAAATCCGAAAAGATGCCCACAAACGAATTTGGAAAAACTCGCAGGAATCAAGAAAACCGCCATGGTGATAAACACAGCAAATAACGCGAGATATCCGAGAGAACCATTTTCTACAAACCAATCCATTTTACTGATGGTACCAGCAAGGACTGTCTGAGTTAGAAAAATGGTAAAGACGATGCCAGCGACAGTCCCTACAACACCAAAGATGGCGTTGCGTGCAGTATTCATGCGAACAACCCATCTCTCCATGCGGTAATCTTTCCGGTAAAGGCGCTGGCAGCAACTGTCAGCGGACTTGCTAGGTAGAGGTTTCCGGGTCCAGAACGTCCTTGGAAATTTCTATTGATGGCCGAGACAGTCACTTGTTTTTCTGAGGTTGAAACCCCTGGCCCCGCTCCAATACAAGCACCACAACCAGGGTCGATCAAATTGACACCCATTCTCGAAAATAAGTCATGCCAGCCTTTTCTCACAGCTAAATCTTTTACCAAGCCACTACCATATTGGATATAGAATTCAACATTTTCTGCGATCTTGATACCAGAGTTTTCTGCAGCCTGGCAAACCTGTGCATAATAGGCGATATCGTCTGCTTTACCTGCAGTGCATGAGCCACCATATGCGATGTTGATACCGATAGCCCCGATGTCTGAGATGTTAATACCATTAGTCGGGTCAGAAGGAATTCCTTGATCGGGATCACCGGGATGCGCAACCATAGGTACTATCTCTGAGAGGTCGATTTGGTAAACTCCTCCATCGTAAACTGC
>CAUYXQ010000052.1:0-8182 GCA_963577015.1 Candidatus Thalassarchaeaceae archaeon | reverse complement strand
ATCGAGCGTAATCGAGTTTACCTGCCTCTCGATGAGTTGGAAAAGAATGGTATAACCGAGGCGGAGTTAGGAGAATCAGTAGTTCTCAACACAGCATGGGAGCCATATGTTCACCACTATGCAAAGCGTGCCCGTACCTATCTGGATGAAGCCAAGCAATTATTGCCGCTTCTTTCGCGCAGATCACGTTATTCGCCAGCGGCGATGATTGCATTCTATGGTAAAATTCTACGCAAGATTGAACGCCAACAGGGAGATGTTTTTACCAAGCGAGTCAAGTTGAATAAAATGCAGAAATTGTCTCTTGCAGCAGCCGTCTATCTCAGACATCGTTTCCTCCCAGCATTCCTTGACCCGATTTGGACCGGATTTTCAAAAATAGGTCTACTGCCCGATGTCTAATCGGACCTCAGAATCTAGGTTGATTGTCAATTCATTCGGTGAAAGCCTTGATGGCTTTGCGTGTGATGTCGATAATCAAATCTATTTCCTTTGAGGTGATATTGAAATTTGAGGTATAGCGCAATGCATTTTCGCCTCCATGAATAACCCCTAGTCCATTTTTCCTGCACCAAACTTCGACCTTATCAAACCCAACTACAGGGAGGGTCTCTGGATTTAGTTCAGCACTGCATAGTAACCCAGTGCCCTGCACTTTGACTATTGTGCCTGGCAATTCCTCAGATAGTGCATTCAATTTACTGACAAATTCTTTTCCTCTCGCCTTAATATTAGCTCTTAATTCGGGTGTGATACGGTCGAGTACAGCGATTGCAGTCTCAAGGGCGCGTGGATTGGTAGTCATGGTATTGCCATAGATTCCAACGACATATAATTCGCTGGCACGGGCGTTTAGCCCAAGTACTGAGAGCGGGTATTGTCCTGCGTTCAACGCCTTGGACCAAGTTTCTAAATCAGGTGCTTGTGCATCTTGAAAACCTTCGTAATCGATTATAGAAAGACAGCCTTGACCACGAATTCCAGCCTGAATAGAATCGACCAAGAACATGGTGCCATGTTCTAAGGTCAAACGTCGAGCCTCATCATAAAATTCTCTAGTAACACAACTTCCGGGGTTACCTTCACCCTGAACAGGCTCAATCGCCATCAATTCAATAAAGAATCCCTCGTCATCAGCACGCACAAATACCTTGTTCAACGCTTCGATATCATTTGCTGGAACTAGTAGAAGGTTGTCCCTATCACGGAAACTTGCAAGGTTCTCATCATATTTGCTAATGCAGGAGTGAGATATCTGAGCCGGTCGTCCGGTCCTGCCGTGGAAGGCCTTCTCAATCGCCAGTAATTTGATTGGTTTTCCCTCGTGACGACCGCCACTGTCGGTCATTCTTTTTGAGTTGACATCTGCGATACGTAGACTTACCGTAACCGCTTCCGAACCGCTATTCATGCAGATAAAGCGTGCAAAAGGGCATGAACCGCGGCTATAACCCAACTCCTTGCGCAAGCGATTTGCTAAGCGCTTCTGGCTAAATGACGGGGTCATAACATTGGCCATAACCCAATTTTTCGACATTGCCTCGATAACCGCTTCTGGTCCATGGCCGCTTCCGAGCATACCATAGCCGCCATTATCGTGTAAGACCGCACCTGATGCGGTGACTACCCAAGGGCCACGTCCTGCTATGGCCACATATGGGTTGATGGTTGCCGGAGAATAGAAATTGATAAAATCCTCTTGTAAGGCAGCGACCAATTCAGCCTCTGGCAAGGACATTATTTCTTCGCCGAATTCGTCTAGCAGTGATGCATAAATCTCAACGGCTTCCTCGATCGCTTGGACCAGAGATGAATCCGTTGTTGCAAAATCAGCGATTATTACATCGCTAAGACCGATGGTTTCAACCACCCCTCTTTTCGATCTGATGCCAGCGAGCAACTCTAGTACAGACTGCGCCATGTGATAGTGCTGTGCAAGTCGTTTCTTGAATATTGCTCAATGTATTTGTCTTCTGGAATTTCAGATTTTGAAATCTGAGTGAATATTATTCACCTTTTGGTGAAAGTCTAACCCTTACTGACGATTTGGTTCCTTCGCTATTACCAGTTGTTTTATCATAACCTCTTCACTTATCTTTCGGGCTATGCTTACCGCAGTCTGAGGTGGTATCCAATGGTTAAGGATTTCAGATAGAGCGGGTAAAGGCCTGAATACCAGTAATATGACGACCGATGATCAAGTTGTGTATATCGTGGGTTCCCTCATAGGTTTTGACCGATTCCAAGTTGGCCATGTGGCGCATGATGGGGTATTCATCTAGAATGCCATTTGCGCCATGAATATCACGGGCGCTGCGTGCAATCTCCAGTGCGATATCGACATTATTCATCTTGGCTAGAGATATCTGTTCAGGGATCCAAGAGCCATCGTCCTTCTTGCGGCCTAGGTGATATGCTAACAGTTGCCCCTTGGTAATCTCACGTAACATCCAGGCCAATTTATTTTGCACCAATTGGTATGAGGCGATTGGGTGGTCGAATTGAATGCGTGAGAGTGCGTAGGTCTTTGCGCTGTGGAAACAAGCCATCGCCGCACCGAGTGCACCCCATGAAATACCAAAGCGGGCGTTGTTGAGGCATGAAAAGGGTCCTTTCAATCCCTTGACTTCGGGGAAGATTCGATCTTTTGGAATCTTGCAATCTTGGAATACCAGTTCGCTGGTGATGCTCGCTCGCAGTGAGTATTTTCCTTTCATTTCGGGTGCAGAAAAACCGACATCGTCTCTTTCGACGATAAAACCACGAATCACACCATCGAGTTTGGCCCAAACCACAGCAACATCGGCGATGGTGCCGTTGGTAATCCACATCTTTGCTCCGTTGAGCAAGTAATGGTCACCCATATCATCGGCTTTTGTAATCATATCTCCAGGGTTAGAGCCATAATCAGGTTCGGTCAGACCAAAGCAGCCAACCCACTCACCACTTGCCATCTTTGGCAAATAGTATTGCTTTTGTTCCTCGGTGCCGAAATCCCAAATCGGATACATGGCTAACGATCCTTGTACCGAAGCAAATGAACGAAGACCTGAATCTCCTCTTTCGAGTTCTTGACAGATCAATCCATAGGCGACATAGGATAATCCCGGGCAGCCATAGCCCTCCAGCGGTGCACCGAGCACTCCCATCTCGCCGAGGGCGACCCGCCACTCGTCAGGAAATACCCCATCGGCACAAGCCTGTTCGATATTTGGGATGACCTCTTCGTCGACCCATTCTCTGACCATGTCACGAATCATGATTTCCTCTTCGGAAAGCAGGCTTTCGATGTCGTAAAAGTCTAGTCCTTCAAAAGGCTCCATATCCTGTTCGCGGTATCGAGTCCCTCATGAAGGTTGGCCTATTTTTTCTTTTTCTTGTCAAAGCCACGCAATTGTCTGTACTTGCGCTGTAACCAAGGGCTATTCCAATAAATCATACCGATGAATACCCCAGGGACAGAGATTACTACAACGATAGCTAATACTGTGGCGAGCATACTATCGGTCAATTCACTAGTTAATGGTTCAAATGAGATTACACTACCCCGGCTAGAAATCATGAAACCAGATCTCACATCATTTTCCCAAGCCATCACCAAACTATCACCTGCTAACGATGTATCGGTGGCGATTACATCTTCATTGAGAAGCAAGGTATTGGAATCTGTGGTGTCGGGATTCTGTCTAATCATACCAAAAGGTGCGGTATAAAGCAAGGTACTCGAATCGATACCGCGGTTTTCTCCAGTCAGATCAGCTTCGAGGTCTTTTAACTCCCATATCAATTCCATATTAGATGAAGAAGCGACATCGGGGTTTATTCTCAAGGTTCCAATTCTCGCATTCGAGCCATAGGTAGTGCATTCGTTTAGGGCTCCATCATCACAGGAGACCCCAATCCATGTGTCGAAACTGGTACCGCTTATCCAAGTCATTTCTCCATCCCTATCTATCACGAATACCCCATCACCAAGTGTTACTCCAACACAAATACCATTGTCTGATTTATGACAACTGATATCGGTAATCGCGGTTTCTTTACTATCATTTAATGCTTCGAAGCCCGAACCATTGGAATATTTCCAGATATTACCACTTTGAGCAGCGACATAGGCGTGGGTTCCACTTTCAACCCAAGACATCGCCATCAGATTTTCATCGGCCATCTCAGCTGGTATCTGAACCGTTTCGATGGCATGGGTCTCACCGACATATCGTAGCATAGTTCCCGATTCACCGAGCAAATAGGCGGTATTTCCCCGCGGATGCCAGGCCGCAGCATTTAGTGGATGGTCGACCTTCTTTTCTAAATCGATGTCACTAGACCTATCATTAGCACTTGTCGCCATCAATATATGTGAATAACCATCCGCTCCGAATAATAGAACCTGTTGACTATTTGGAGAGAGTTCCCCTCCGGAAATACCGAGGTCAAAATCTGCCAGTTTTTCCTCCACCGTCAATTGGATGGAGGTGGTAAATGCTGCCGATGCTATTGGAATCATCAGCAAGGCCAGCAGATAGGCCGACACTCGTCGCATGACCGTTGCACAAGGAACTTAACAAAAACCCTGCTGATACTTTATCGCCTTATGACGGTGGGCTTATGATGCGAGTGCCAATGGCGTGGCCATGGAGACATTTGAGGTCAAGCGAGGATTGGTAAAGAGCATCGGCGGCAATGCCGGCTTGGCAAAGATAGCAACACAGTATTTTAATGACGTCGAAGTCGATGGCGAAGGGATTTTTACCGCAAATTTCGCCATCCTTAAACACGTTGAGTGTAGTTTCAACGAGAAGGGAAAACTAGAGGTTGAGGTTGAACAGATGAAAGGTTCTGATCTCGGTGATTTTCTCGAAAGTGATGGCGGTCGTGATAAAGCGCTGGAATCACGCAAGCGTTGGTCAAATTTCCTCGACACGGCTACCGGATATAATCCAAAGCAACGTGGCGATAAGGCCAAAGAGGCAGGAAAGAAGTTGTCAAAGGCGAAATCAGCGATTGTAATGGCGCGAAAATTGATGTCGATTTCAGAGAAGATGAGTGATGAGACCAAAGCCGGCGCCGAGGCTATTATCACAGAAATAGAGACCAAACTCGATGAGGGAGATGGCACACGTGCCGCATCTCTAAGCGAGAAATTGAACAAGTTGCTATCACCTTGAGGTGAATGAATGGATGCGTTAGTCGAGAAGTGTGCGCGGGTCGAGGAACTCTCGCAAACGGAACGCAGACGGCTATCACAGATGATAGATGATGTCGATGAAGCGGTAGGTATCGGCCATCTGGTGGATTGTTTGGCTGACGGTAGCAGTCTTGGTGGCGACGGAGTCATCAGATGTTATGTCGGTTTTGAACCGAGCGGCAAGGCCCATATCGGCTGGAAGGTCCTCTCCTTACAACTACGTCGAATGCTCGATGCCAAGGCCAATGTCTTGATTTTCTTAGCGGATTGGCATGCTTGGGTCAATGACAAATTCGATGGCTCAATGGACTCGATTCAAATGACAGGCCGCTATATGGAAGATACTTTCAGAGCGTTACTTGGTCAACCCCCAGAGGGTGAAGGTCCCGGTGAATTGCGCTTTGTCTATGCTAGCGCGATTATGGATGATGGCGAATATTGGGCACGGGTACTGAGATGTTCAAAGAACATGAGTCTGGCGCGTGTAAGGAGAACGTTTTCGATAATGGGACGTGATGAGGATTCAAGCGATGGTGACCTTTCACGATTCTACTATCCCGCTCTCCAAGCCGCCGACATTTTCGAATTGAATATCGACGTCGCAATCGGTGGAATGGACCAGAGAAAGGCGCACATGTACATGCGTGATGTCGCCGATAGATGGGGCTGGAATAAAGCGACTTGCTTGCATACTCCGATTATTTCCAATCTCAAGAGCAAGGGTGCAAGAATGGAATCTTTTGACCACAAGATGAGTAAATCCGACACCAATGGTGCAATTCTTTTACACGATGATGAAAAGGCTCTGGCTAAGAAATTGCGCAAGGCTTACCTCGACCCAGAAGATCCCGAATCTCCGGTTTACGAATTGATAGAGCACATTGTCCTACCCGAATGCGGTAGTCTTGAAGTGGTGCCTAATCCCGAATATGGGGAGCCCTCCTCGTGGACTGAATTAGCGGCAATCAGGGATGCGGTAAGTGATGGAACCCTCCATCCTTTCGATGTGAAGATGGCTGTAGCAAGCGGTATTTCCAGCGGCCTTTCCTGTGTGGCTGAGTTCTTTGCCAATAATCCAGATACGCTGATGGCGCTCGAGTCATTGAGCAATGATTGAGATAAGGTTCATCAACGGCTTTCCGGTCGCCTGTTCATCCCCTGTGCGGGGATGGGTGAGCAAGTGGTAGAGATAGTGGTCTTAGTTAAGCGAGTTCCTGATACCAATGCCCGTATCGTTGTCGATGAAGGCAAAGTCGATTTGTCGATGGTCAAATGGGTGATGAGTCCCTATGATGAGTTTGCTATCGAGGCTGCATTAAGGCACCGTGAGGCTGCAGGTGGCAAGGTTACCGCTCTGACTCTCGGTTCTGCTGATTGCGATAAAATTCTCAAGGATGCCAAAGCCATCGGTGTCGATGAATTGGTCCGAGTTTGGGATGATTCATGGGCTGAATTGGATTCCAATTCCCTTCAGGCAGTGCTGTGCAAGGTCATTTCAGGACTGGGTGCGCAAGTTGTCTATTGTGGTAAAGCAGCGGCAGATACCGGGGCTGGGTCCACTTGCCCGGGAGTAGCGGAAAGACTGGGTTGGGCAAGCATTTCCAATATCACTGACATTTCATTCGAAAGTGGAGTGAAAGTCACCTGTCCCGTTGATGGTGGCTCGGCTAAGGTTTCTATTCCACTACCAGCGGTAATCAGTTGTGACAAGGGTGCATTCAAGGTGCGCAAGCCCAATGTCAAAGGAATAATGATGGCAAAAAGAGCACAGGTCGAAGTTCGAAGTGAAAGCGCTCCAGCGGTTACGGTGAGTATTGTCAATCAATCTCCACCGCCACAAAAACCTGAGGGTAAGAAGTACAATAGCGCTGATTCAGCTGGAGAGGTCGCAAGACTTCTAAGAGATGAGGCAAACGTAATTTGAGGTAATCCCATGTCTGAAACAATTGTAATAGCCGAGATAAATAATGGCGTATTAGCAGATGTTACCGCTGAATTGGTAAGTGCGGTTATCGCCTATGGCGGTAGTCCTACCATTGTCGTCCCCTGCGTTGATTCCAGTATTGCTGATGGAGCCGGATTTGCTGGTGCAGGACGAGTAATCGCCTGTAAGGATTCAATGTTTTCTTCTTACGATGCTGCAGGTTGGGCTAAGGCCCTTGACGCAGTAACCCCTGCAGGTTCAATATTTGTCGCAGCCAGTCCTCGCTCGAAAGATCTCGCTGCACGAATCGCAGCTCGCCGTAATCTACCCGTGGTTCAAGATGTAGTAGCCATCGACGGCTCAAATCTGACCAGTCCCGTATATTCGGGTAAGGCGATGCAAACGGTCAGTGCATCGGCAGATGTCGTCGTCAGCGTCCGTGCCAATATATTCGCCGCAGCGGCTTCATCCCCTGCTGATGTCAGTGTAATCGACCAATCCGGTGATGTGCTGACTGCAGTCGAGGAATTGCTTGCCCGTTCCAGTGAGCGTCTTGATGTAGCCGAGGCCAATATCATAATCTCCGGTGGAAGAGGAATGGCCTCGCCAGAAAATTTCGTCCATCTCGAAAGAATCGCTGATATTCTCGGTGCCGCGGTTGGTGCTAGTAGAGCAGCGGTCGATACTTGGGATGATATTCCACATAGAATGCAAGTCGGGCAAACCGGTAAGACCGTCAATCCCAACCTCTACATCGCAGTTGGTATTTCGGGGGCGATTCAGCATTTGGCTGGAATGCGTTCATCGAAGTACATCGTCGCAATCAACAAGGATGCTGATGCGCCGATTTTCCAATATGCTGATTATGGAATCGTGGCAACATGGCAAGAGACACTCCCTATCCTTGAAAAGTCTCTTAGTGCGATGATGTCCTAATCACATCCAAGAACCGCGGCCAAATCTTTGGCCGTTGACGAAGGGATTGGTTTTCTTCTCATGGCCGATAGTTGTCAAAGGACCATGACCTGGGTGGACTATTGTGTCCTCGGCAAGAGGCCAGAGCCGTTCTT
>CAUYXQ010000051.1:0-8193 GCA_963577015.1 Candidatus Thalassarchaeaceae archaeon | reverse complement strand
CGAACATTGAGAATACACCGACAATCGAAGCAAGGTAACCAATGAGGCCAAGCATAATTGGCATCATGATATAATCAGCACCCATGTCAGACGAATTGTTTGCAATAATCACTGCTGCAATAATTGAACCGACGAAGGATTCGAAGATATCTGCGCCCATTCCAGCAACATCGCCAACGTTGTCGCCAACGTTATCAGCGATAACTCCAGGATTACGTGGGTCGTCTTCAGGAATTCCTGCTTCGACTTTACCGACAAGGTCAGCACCGACGTCAGCAGCCTTGGTGTAAATACCGCCACCGACACGAGCAAAGAGAGCAATGGATGAAGCACCCATACCAAATCCTGCCGCTGCAGAGAGGTTCGAGTCGCCATCGCCTCCAGCACCAAGCCAGTATGCAATAAGTGAGATTCCGAGAAGTCCAAGGCCACCAACGGAGAGCCCCATAACTGCTCCACCGTTATACGAAACTGCCAAAGCACCTGCTCTACCATCGTTCTTAGCAGCCATTGTGGTTCGGCCGTTTGCAGAAGTAGCCGCACGCATTCCAGAGAATCCTGCGATGACTGAAGCAATTGCACCTGCAAAGAAAGCAATGGATGTTTCAGTATCATTCAAGATGGCAAGAAGAGCACCGACGACGATGATGAAAACAGAGAGAACTCGGTATTCAGCAAAGAGAAACGCCATTGCGCCTTCTTGAATTTCTTTTGTAATACTGGCAACTTTTTCGTCATCAATTTTCACTTTGTTAACTTGTCGATACAGCATAAACGCAATCACAAGTCCGACAAGACCTGCTCCAGCAGCAATAATTGGTATATTTTCCATCATTATAGAACACCTGTTGAGCCGGCCACCTGAGACCTCTTGATAAGAGGTTCCCCCGAAAAAGCGTACCAAAGCGAGGGTTTTACCAAAGATAATCCGCTGCCAAAGACTTGCTCAACATAAGATGGTTGATAGAGGAGGGGCTCAAGGACCAATCGATGACGATTAGTGCGGACGAGGTTCTCGCTGAGATTGGTCCGGTCCAAGAGACGTTGGCCGCTCACGACGGAGTCGTGACCGTAATCGACACTAAGGGTGGCATAATCATGCTCTCACTAGATGGCGGTTGCGTCGGTTGCTCGAGCACACCGATGACCGCCATGCAAATCTACTACTCCTTGATGAAACTCGACCCAATCGACGATGTAATCTTCGTCAATGGCGAATTACCCGAATACATGCGTACCTTCATCGACCAAAAAATGGCTTCTGAATCAGAGGAACCAGTAGCAGAAATCGTCTGAAACCTGACATCGCTTGCATTTTGGCTATTCTTCTTCGCGTTTGTTGATGGTGTGCGGATTTGCTCCAAAAGAGATGTTCTCCCCCTGAATATTGAGACGTGCTGCTATTGCTATTATCACACAGACTACCGCTAATGGACGAGGATCTGCTTTACCCCACATATTTTCGCCATTGAACCATAAAACAATCAGGGTCATTGCCAAGGTTAAACAAATCCCCATGATGAAGCGTTGAAATGCTTTTTCGACCGTTGGATTACGAGAAGCGGTTGCCACTAGAGTAAAAGCCAATATTGCCAACCAGCATTGGACCTCGGCTGCTGTTGCTAGCACTGAGCTCATAGATAGGCGTCTAGTGCTGGCCCACTTCATCATTGCGCATGTTCTTGAGGGCAAAGCCATTGGCTAGCACATGGTTGGAGGCGGCGCTTTTCGCTTACCTATCTCCAAGCGAGAAATGGCTCCTCATTTCTCGCGTAACCAAGTTTCCACCGCCTTGCATCAAGTTGGGATTTTGCTTGAATTGAGCGGTGCCAATATGTTTAGGGTTCGCTCTTATCAAAACGGCAGTCGTATCATCGGTTCTTTGACTCAGGATTTAGGCGAGTTGGTCGCTTCGGGAGAATTATTCGATATCAAGGGTATTGGCAAGGGACTGGGTTCGGCCATCACCGGAGCGGTGATGAGTGGCACTTGGCCGGATGATTGGCATGATCTGCACGAAAAAACCTCACCTGGTTTGCTAGAGATGTTGGGTATCCCGGGGGTCGGACCAAAGCGTATCAAGCAATTGCATGATGAATTAGCAGTGGATAGTATACTCGATTTGCAAGAAGCAGCGGTGAAAAATGAAATCGCTCCGCTGCCGGGATTTGGCGCTAAATCGCAAGCCAAGATTCTATCGGGCATCGATTTGCTGGCCCGCTTCAATGCCCGCAGACGGCTTGATATTGGCTTGCGTTATGGCGAAACTTTTGTCGGATTAATTCAAGCACTACCCGGTGTAATACGCGCTGAATTAGCCGGAAGTGCTCGTCGTCGCAAAGATACCATCGGTGACCTCGATGTCGTGGTTGCCCTCGCCGATGCCGACCATGAAAAAGTCACTCAAGGAATCCTTGCTTTCCCGGGTATCGCCGATGTCAAAGGGGCTGGGGATTCCAAGGTTAGTCTGATTCTTGACACCTCGTTATTTGAAGACGGTTTTGGCCTATCGCATCTTGATGCTAATGTCCTCGACGCTATCGGCGGCGCTGAATATGAGCAACTCGAAAGTGGTGGCACCATCGATGCTCAGGTTCGCTTGGTTCCAGAAAGGGTATTCCCCTACACTCTGGCCTATTTCACCGGCTCAAAAGAGCACAATATCCGCATGCGTAAAGCAGCCCAGATGCGTGGCTTGAAACTCAATGAATTCGGCCTGATGCCCGAGACCGAACTGACTGGTCTTGCGGCTGCAGCGAGTTCTTTGCCAGCGTTGAATGAACATGAGATCTATTCACACCTCGACCTTGCTTATGTCTCTCCAGAATTGCGTGAAGATATGGGGGAAATCGAAGCCGCTGCTGACAACTCACTACCAGATTTGATTACTAATGAAATCATAAAGGGCGCACTGCATAACCATACGGTCCTCTCTGATGGTGAAGCCACCCTAGAACAATTGGCTGCTACCGCCCAAAAAATGGGTTGGAATTGGCTTGGTGTTGCCGACCATTCACCAACCTTGACCGTCGCCAACGGCGCTTCGGCTCAAGACCTTCTCGCTCAAGGAGAAACCATTCGCCGTTACAATGCTGACTGGAGTGAAAAAGGAGTTGACTTCCGCATATTTCACGGGGTTGAATGTGACATCCTTGCCGATGGCAAACTCGACCATCCCGACGAGGTGCTGGCGCAATTGGACTATGTCGTCGCCAGCGTCCATGCCATAGGCCGCTGGCGCTCTCGTGATGAAAGCGAGAATACCGAGGACTTGCTCAAAGTCCTCGACCATCCTTCGACCAATGTCCTTGGCCATCCTACCGGCAGGATTCTTCAAGGCCGTGATGGATACGAAGTAGACCTGCACAAAGTGCTAGAACACATGGCTGAACACAATGCCGACGGTCGGCTAAAAGCGGTCGAACTCAATGCATCGCCTTATCGATTAGACCTCGACTGGCGGTTGTGTAAGAGAGCAAAGCAATTGGGCGTTCCTGTCGCTATCAATCCGGATGCACATTCACTGGCCGGTTTGGCCGACATCTCCTATGGAGTGATGATTGGGCGCAAAGGGTGGCTCGAGAAAAATGACATCCTCAATTCATTAGGAGGAGCAGCCCTGCAGCGGCTGATGGAGGAGAGAATATGAGATTGTTACGCTCACTTGTTATCGGCGGATTGTGTATATTCCCAAGTGCATTAATCGGTGTGACACTCTGGTATTTACTAGGCTCATCCTTTGATAATTCCTCGGTTAGTGTCATCATGACCTGCAATATAATCCCCATCGGCGGGGTATTTATCGGCTTTTGGATCTCATGGAAAAACGGCGAAGAATATGCGTTGAGTAGTGGCGAGGATGGCTCATGAAACGCAGTGAAAAGGCGGCTCGAATCATCACCATCCTCGATGAACTGCATCCTGAAACACCGATTCCGCTCGACCATCAAAACCATTTCCAATTATTGGTCGCGGTGCTGATGAGTGCTCAGACCACAGATAACAAAGTAAACCAAGTAACCCCTGCTCTTTTTGCTATCGCTCCCGATGCTGCAGCGATGGCTGAGACTGAGATTGCAACCATCCTCGACATTATTCGCCAAATCGGCCTTGCCCCGACAAAATCACGTAATATCCACAATCTTTCCAAAATTTTGGTTTCTAGGTTTGCTGGTGTTGTACCGAAAACCTTTGCTGAATTAGAGGACCTGCCCGGGGTAGGTCACAAAACAGCCTCGGTGGTAATGGCTCAAGCATTTTCAATTCCTGCCTTTGCTGTCGACACCCATATTCACCGCTTAGCCGCTAGATGGGGCTTGTCCAAAGCTAAGAATGTCGAGCAGACCGAGCGGGATCTGAAGCGAGTTTTTCCGAGAGATAAGTGGATAAAATTACATTTGCAGATGATTTTCTTTGCCCGAGAGAGTTGCCCCGCACGTGGCCATAATCTGAATCTCTGTCCAATCTGCTCGTGGGCGGCGAGTGCTAAACGAAAGAGTGCTGAGATGAATTGAACCTAATTGTACTTGCAATTCTGCCGACTATTCCAGTTCACACAAATGTTCGCTCTTTGCTATGAGGACATCATGTCCCGAACAATCCGGAGGATGATTCTAGGATATATGCAGTGAATAGGCTGGTTATCGCAGCTACCCAGGTAAGTTTGATAGTTTGCCCTAGAGCACTGGTTAAACCACCACCACGCAAGCGTGTTGAAATCAATGATACGGCAAATACCTGTAATAAAATCAGTACCGAGGCCATCAATTTGAACATCATGATATTCTGGTCAATCGCTCCAGCATCACCCATTGAGGGCAAGGCAAAGCCACCTGCGGATTCTGTGATAGCGCCGATATCGGTATCGGCGAGGGTATCGGCCACGCTTGCAATCGACTCACCGAGTTGGAGGACAATAGAGATAGTGACGTTAAGACTAGTGACGGTACTTATCAGCAATCCCAGAGCAACCCCGCCCATGGTCGATGCCGAAAGCGACCTTCTTTGTCGCAAGGAGAGGAGATTGCTGACAGAACGCGAGACCATGTCAGCGGTTTTAGCCGGCTCACCGGATGATTGAGCACCTTCGATGTAAATGCGATTATAGCGAGAAATCACCGCTGAATTGGTGTCTGAACTGAAGTAATCCCAAGCGCGGTCCGAATCGATACGGGTTTCCAATCGTCGCTCTAATCTATCGATAGCGCGATCGAGTAGACCAAAATCAACTCCACGTAAGGCGCGAATGGTCGCACTTGGCTCGGCACTTCGTGCCTGAGCGGTTCCTCCCAAAGCGCGGATGAAATCGGGATAGGCATCATCTCTTCTCTTGACTTGATTCTCTTCTCTCTGCTCCAAAATAGCTGGGATGAGAATTGGTGTGAAGGGCACGGCTATCAGCAATAGACCATACTTATCCCACGAAGGGCTTAGTTGATCCCAGAAAACAACTGTGAATAGTAACGTAAGAACGAATAATCCGACTGTGATAAGTCCCGCCACTATCCACGATTGGCGGAATAGAACACGATATGGGGTATCTAAATCATCTCTGGCAAAGGTTTGGTCATCGGGAATCGACGCTCTAAAAGCAAATAATGCCCCGACTTGAATCACTGCGAATAACAATCCGGCCAGCAGCAGATAGCGAATTCTACTGGCGATTACAATCGGTGGGTCATTGGGGCTTCCAGTCTCGAATAGCACCAGATGAATACCAGCGATAACCAATCCGAAGAGACCGGCAGAAACCAGCGAGACATAGATTTCCTTGAGCATGTCGACACTCTCCAAACGTGTGTCGTAGATGGTATTGTATTGCTCAGCCACGGTTTGTTGCTCCGAGCGCATAAATTCGTCGATCGGCTGACCTGCTTCTATCGAGAAAGCCATGCGGTCGAGAAAATCCGCCCATATTGGCGAGGGCGATTGCTGGGCCACTATCCTCGCCGCTTCGGGCAAACTGGTGTGCCATTTGTCGACAAGAATCTCGATTTTTTTGATTTCTGCAGCCAATTCACCGTAATCTTTCATCTGTTTGAGAATGGCGAAAATGGTTTTTGCCCCGACTTCACCCAATGAAAGAATACCCATTCTAGTGATGAACATGTGCATTTCCTTTTCGATTTGAATGCCGAGTTTATTGACCTCTAACATGGGGAAAGCTGCGGCTGCCCCTCCGGTGATCAACGGTAAGATTAGAAGGAGAAGAAAACCAGATGCTCCTGCAAAAAGTCCACCTTCGCTCCAGCCACCAGAGATAAAAATAATCATAAAAGCAGTGAGGAAACCAGCGAACGCGGCGCCACCACAGTAGATAATCAAGAAACGAGGAACCGGCATTTCCAGACGACGCAGTGCTATCTGCCAAGTCGCCATACGCTCCATTCAATGCCCCCAATTCCCTCAACGGTGATTGATTCCCACCCATTTCTCAAGCGCAGATCTGAATGAATCGAAACCATTGCTATAATAAACATCGAGAAGGTCGAATACATCGTCAAAATGAGTGAGGTCCCTATCTACCATGCGCTGAAGTGCTTCGGTGCGACGGGTCATTTCTTCATAGATGTCACGTTTATTCTCAAAACCCATCACCGACGCTATTTTGTTTTCCAATAAGTGGCTTTGGAACATTCCACGGAAGTGATGCTTATCCTTGATCGGGTCCCATTCGAACATACCTCTGGTCAAAACACCATCACTGTGCTTATTATAGCCGATAATCTCGTCGATTCCAGTAACCCTTCGATCGCCTCCGTCGACAACCTCTTGGAAGAGAGCGAAGTTCAAGTTGTCGAAGAATCGAATCGGTACGTTGATTGGGTCGCCGGTAAATCTCTGGATCATCTTGACCACGGACGAAGCGTGGAAAGTAGCGATTACCGGGTGTCCTGTCTGCATCGCCTGGAAGGCTGTCGCACCTTCAACACCACGAATCTCTCCGATGATGATGTAGCGAGGACGGCTACGCAAAGCGGCTTTGAGCAGGTCGAACATCTCGACCCTAGAATCTTCATTCTTGCTCTCACGAGTGACAAGACGCTGCCAAATCTTGTGCCTTACGTATACCTCGGGCGTATCTTCAGCGGTGTATATCTTGACATTGTGGTCGATGAAGGGAAGTATTGCATTGAGGGTGGTGGTCTTTCCTGAAGCGGTCTCACCGCTGACCATCACCGACATTCCATACTCCAAACAAATCCAGATATAGGCTGCTACTTGCGCGCTGAGAGTGCCCCATTGAATCAATTGAGTAATGGATATCGTCTCTTCGGCGAACTTACGAATAGTGAACGACGGACCGTGCATCGAGACGTCGTCTGAGAAAATGATATTGATACGTGATCCGTCGAGTAGCGCACCATCGATAATCGGTTTATTGTCGCTGACTGGACGGCCGATCCTCTCGCTCATCGCACGCAGGTAGCGTGCGAGTAGGTCACGCTCTCGGAATCTGATATTGGAGGTGACCATACCGAATACCTTGTGATCCATATGGACATGTTTGAGACCGATGGAATGTATATCCTCCAGCATCTCATCAGAGAGTAGGGGTTCAAGCGGTCCGTTGCGAACCAAGTCACGTATGATAGTATAACGCAAGCGGTCACGCTGTTCGCGGCTGATGACGATACGCTTGTCCTCCATGCCAAGTAGAGCCCACATGCGCCCTTGACGGCGAGCGAGTCCACGCACTTCTGAATCTAGTGCTGTATAGCGGTCGATCATGCCCGAAAGGATACTCTCGAATTCCTCATCGGTGGTGAAATTCGGGGCAGCAGGTGCTTCTTGAAGCAGGATTTCTATCAAATCTCGACGGAAGCCTTCCTCTTCGTCATTCAATTGGGGTTCGAGTCCGAACCACAATACCTGACTGACCTCATCACCACCGGTTGGCGGCTGATAGATGTGCACAAAAATGGGTTCTTTGGTGATGTAGATTAAATTGAGGGGGTCCATTTTTCGAGCATCACGGTCAAGAGGGCCATAATAGACTGGGCGAGAACCATAACGCTGTTCGAAATCCCTCACCCATTGGCCTACGTGAGGATGGGCTGCCATAACTCCCTCTAGGTCTCCCTTTGGGAACTTTTCAACTTCCTCTTCGACTACAGCCATCTCAACTCACCGCCGTAATATCGACGATGAAGCCCATTCCTGGCTCCACTCTCCAACCGACGGCACTCTGCA
>CAUYXQ010000050.1:0-8246 GCA_963577015.1 Candidatus Thalassarchaeaceae archaeon | reverse complement strand
CAACAAGTATGGTCTTGGAGAGGGTTTGTGACTTGGTACCATTCTCCTCATCCGCTGTATCATTATACACATCTATTCTCAGGAGAATATCATATTCTCCATCGGACCAAGTTGAGAAATCAATTCTATCACGTAACCCATCCCTTTCTTTTGAATCTGGAGAGGGGTCAGCGGTTTCTCCTTTGCCAGTTGCAGTCCAATTAAATGATTGAATTCCATCTTGGAAATTATAGCCATTTACAACTATTACATTGTCATCATTCATGGGGTAGATATGGAACCATGCTTGGTCACTGGTATCGATGCATTGATCACCTATATCGAGGAAGGTACTACTTGCACCATGGTCGAGGGCGGTCGACTCGCCAAATATTCCTGCACCCATCGCCAATAAGGAACCCATGAATAATAGCCCATAGCCCAGTCCGAATAATAGTACAAAATCCTCAGTAGCAGAAGGGAAACGGCTACTGGTATCTTGGGTTCTTCTCTGACGAATCGCTGCAAGTTCTTTAGAAACTTGGGAATCACTGCTTTTTTCAAGGGCTTCTACTTCTTGACCCTCGGGTTCAGAATCATCTGTCCCCTTCGCCATGTATAGTCCACATCAGAACCTGCACATCAATGCATCTCTATGAATTAAATATTAATCATATGATTTCTACTTCATCATCGCCCATTAACTTTCGCCATGCTGCAAGTCCGAATAGGGTAATGATTTCAATAATTCCAACAGGTGCAGGTAGCAGTGACGAATCACTTTGGAGGGTATTATCTTTGAAAGCAGGGAAATCAGAGGCGTTATATGCGTCGGGATAAATCATAAACCAATCTAAATCTCTCGGAATATTTGCACTGAGGAATTCATGATCTTCTTGATTGACTAAGAAATCATCTTCAATTCTGATTCCAAACCATCCGTCCAAGTAAATACCTGGCTCAATTGTTATGGCATCATAGACAGCAAGCGGTTGCTGATTATAGGACAATCCGAATAATGGATCATCAGTTCCACCTGAGAGAAGAGGTGGCTCATGAACACAGACTCCAAAACCATGTCCGAGTGAATGAATGAAATATTCTCCAAACCCTTCTTGTTCGATGTGTGCGCGTGCGATATCATCCAATGACCAAGCCGGAGTTCCTGCTTCAATCAAGGGGAATGTTAAATTCTGAGCATCATAAACCGCGTTATATGCTTTGATAATAGTTGCATTGTTAGTTCCTCCTACCGCATAAGTTCTGGTAATGTCACTGACCCAATTATTGACCCTTGCACCTAAATCAACGACGACGATATCACCTATCATCACCTGCTTAGGTCCTGCGCCAGCATTATCGGGATCACCGTGGGGGATTGCTCCATTTGCTCCCGAGGCAACAATTGTTTCAAAGGAAGGCCAATCAGGATTAGAACCATTTTCTATCATTGCCCGGTCAATTTCATCTGCTATTTGGCGCTCAGTCAAATTAGCACCCATCAATACCATCCACAAATGTGTACGAGCGACTTCTTGCCCGATTGCGGAGATACGCACCGTTTCTCGAATTGAATCATCTTTGTTTGGAGAAATGCCAGTTGGTGAAGGTAATTGGCCGTTTAAAATACGTGCCGCTTCGGTTTCACAGGCACTTACTGCTGGCAATGATGACACCATTAGTAGTGCAAAGAATGAAAGCGCAAGCAACTTTCCCATTGTATACCCTAACGGGTATCCTTTTTCAAATAGTCTATTTGTTTCGTCTCCAAAATATTCTTATTCAAATTGCTAAAATTTTAGCCATAACATGTGAATCAACATATACTAGAACTTTGATTGAATTACATGGGACTTGTGTGGCCACCCCTAGCCTGGATGATGGCTAGTGTGTTGTCATTTCTCGGAATGATCTTATTTTCTTATTTGGCTTGGTTAACATACAATGCCAAACCCGATGATCCCGAAAATAGATTGATTTCGTTAATGTTGGTTTGCGAGGGTTTTGGCGCTGCATTGTTCATGATACCTTTTGGCTTTCCATGGACTCCAGCATCAGTTGAATCTGGGCAGTGGATTCAAAATTTTCAAATTTTCTTCTTCGCAATGTTACCTTTTATTTATCTTGCCTTTACAGGTATTCAACCGTCTAAAGTATCCTCTTTTTTCGGGCGAAATTATATCCAGAAATTATTATTGGGAATGGGTTTATTATTGGGTCTTTATCTAATGATAGCACAATGGAATGAAGCATTGATTTGTCAATGGGATGATGAGTTACAAAAGCTTGGTTTTGGGCAAAGTGCAGCGTTTGGAAAGATTATCTTATGGATACTTCTGATCAATTTTTATTTGATATTTTCATTATTTTTGTCCAAACGAAACTCTAAGATTGACGATGAGAGAAAAATTCGTATTCGAACGTACTTGCGAGGTTATGCACTTCGCTATTTGTTTATTTTAGCCTCAATGGGTTACTACCTAGTATACAAATCATATTTTCATTCAGGGGGTATTTTACCCCTATGGTTCACCGGATTTATCTTTGTATGCTACACTTTGGGCAACATTGTCTTTGGTGTAATGTTTTCAATGGGTATTCTTCAAGGCCAAATCTTAGGCATTGAACATTTGTTTAAGACAAATATCAATCGGGCTGCAATGGGTGGATTGATGGTAACTGCATTTTTTGTAACTGAAGAATTAATGCAGAATTTTGTATCAGAAGAATATGGTTTTGTTGGTGGATTGATGATAACATTTGCCATGATGGGTGCACGTACACCCATTATGAAAGTTATAGATAAAGGTACAGATTCAATGGTGGTTGATGCACTAGAAATCAACGATGATGCAGCAAAAATTTATCGCGAGCAATATCTTACAGTTGTTCATGATGGTGTAATCACAGAACTTGAGAGACGTATGCTCAAAATAACCGCAAAAGCACTCAAATTATCTGAAGAGCAGTGTAATGAGATTGAGTCGGAGCATTCTAAAGGCGTTATTGAAGAAGAATAATTTTGTCAATAATAGTTCTAATTATTGCTCTTCACCCATTCCACCATTCAGTATTACCATCTGCTGTGGTGACCTAAATCATCTTTCATTGCCGAACATCATTACTTGAATTATCAATCGAATCCATCTGGATGTTTTGGAATAGAGGTGGGTTAGGCCGGACTTGAACCAGCGACCTCGGCATCTTCAGTGCCGCGCTCTCCCAACTAAGCTACTAACCCGTGTTCACCCCTGCGGGCAGGAGCATTTCAAGCCTACGTCTTTCACTCGAGATCGGCGAGAATGGCTTTCTGTATCTCAAAGAGGTCGCCTAGTCCACCTTCGGCAGAATCCATGAGAGCATTGAATTGTTCTCGAGAGTAAGTCGCTTCTTCACCCGTGGCTTGAATTTCGACAAAACTACCATCAGAGATACCGACTACATTCATGTCAACATCGGCATTTGAGTCGAGGATATAGTCGAGGTCAAGGAATACGTTTCCTTCGATTAGGCCGACTGAAATAGCAGCGAGGTCATGAGGCATTACCGCTTTCTCATGTGCTGCTATTTCGGTTGGCGATAGTTTGGGTGCTTCCCAGCCAGCTTCCAATTGATCACGATTCGGGCGCAGATTTGCTGGCAAGCAAACTCCTGAGATAATCAAGCGACGTACGGCCAATCGCAATGCGATATTAGCCGCGGTTATCGATGCACAGCGGGTACCGCCATCGGCATTGAGAATGTCGCAGTCGACGGTTAATGCGATTGGACCGAGTTCTTCGAGGTCGATTGCGCCACGTAATGAGCGAGCGACCAAGCGCTCGATTTCTTGGGTTCTTCCCTTAGCACCGTTGCGTTCTCGACGGAAGCGAGAATCGGTCGATGCGGGAAGTAGGCTGTATTCGGCGTGGACCCAGCCTTTTGAAGCATCTCTGGGAAACCAGCCGGGAAGGCGGTCGGCTTTGGTAACACAAGCCATGACCACGGTGTCGCCTTGACGATAGAGGATACTCGCTAGTGCGTTTGGAGTAAAGTCGATTTCAACTTCTACACCACGCATTTCGTCATTTGCTCGGTCGCTTTCGATGCCGGACTTGAATTTGGCCATGGCTGTTGCCCGAACCCCCTCTTCATCAAACTTCCCCGCTGGCACAAATTGAAATGATACCAGTTAATGGCCATGATATGACTGAAGTGGCCATCTGTGCAGTTGCCAGAACACCTATCGGTAAATTCCGTGGATCTTATGCTGACTATAGTGCGGTTGAACTCGGTATTTTCGCGGTCGAAGAATTGTTGAAGCGAGCGGGATTATCTGCCGATTCTGGTTTGGTCGACGAGGTAATCTTTGGTCAGGTATTGCAAGCGGGTGCTGGACAAGCTCCGGCAAGACAGGTCGCATTAGGGGCAGGTTTGCCGGATTCGACCCCTGCAGTAACCATCAACAAGGTCTGCGGCTCTTCACTAAAAGCGGTGATGATGGCTGCAAATTCGATTCGAGCCGGGGAATATCGTTGCATCATTGCCGGTGGCATGGAGAGTATGACCAATGCCCCAAAAATGCAGTTGGAAAGGGATGGAGATTTGGTGAGTAGTATGATTCACGATGGACTTTGGGATGTTTACAACGATGTGCACATGGGAAATACCGGTGAGGCGGTTTCCTCAGAATACGATATTTCACGAGAGTCTGCCGATGCTTTCGCATTTCGTTCACAACAAAGGGCGGCTGCGGCGGAGAAAAACGGCTGGTTTGCTTGGGAATCATTCCCCGTACCTCTTCCAGATGGTGGTGAATTGACTTATGATGAAGGGGTAAGAGACAGTACTACCGTTGAAAGTCTTGGCGAATTAAAGTCTGCATTCATCGCAGAAGGTCGAGTAACCGCCGGTAATGCTTCTACACTGAGTGACGGTGCTTCAGCAGTCTTGGTTGCAGAAGCGAATTTCGCCCGACAACAAGGCTGGGAAATCATCGCTTTGATCGAAGATTATTGCACCAGTGGCTTAGCGCCAGTACAAGTGATGAGTGCACCGATTCCTGCGGTGAATACGCTATTGGAACGCAATGGCCTCAGCATCGAACAAATCGACATCTTTGAGCATAATGAGGCCTTTGCCGCAGCATCTTGCGCCGTGGCCAAGGAAGTTGGTATCCCCGATGATAAATTTAATCTTCACGGCGGAGCGGTCGCGCTTGGCCATCCGCTCGGTAGTAGTGGTAGTCGTTGTTTGATAACCATGCTTGGAGTGATGCGTAGAGTCGAGGCCAGCAGTGGTATCGTAACCCTTTGTCTTGGCGGTGGTAACGCTGTGGCAATGCTAGTCAAACGCGTTTGAGATGGATACGAACCACCATAGCATCACCGCGGTGCAAATCCGACTCGTCGAGAGTAGTCTCGGCGACCTCCGCTTGAATCACCTTCATCTGCGGCGCTGCCGGACCGGTTAATTCTGCTATTACCTCCTCGAGATCGAAGAGTAGGTCGAGATTCTTTGGCCCACCGCTGGAGCGGCTGATCTGGCTCTTGTGATATCCCTCCATCACGAAGTGTCCTCCCTTGCGTAACGAGTGGAGGATACGTGGCATGTGCACCGATCTTATCTCTGGCGGGGTGTGAAACCACGAACAGGCAATCAGGTCGCATTTTGATAATTCTACATCTACGAGGTCTTTGACATGATAACCAACCCTGACCTCGTGTTCATCGGCCAACATTTTGCACTTTGCTGCACCCATGGCCGCATAGTCGAAAATCTGGCAATTCCAACCTAAAGTAGCCGCCCAGACCGCGTTTCTACCCTCACCGTCGGCGGCGAACCAGGCATCCATCGGCTCTAATTTGGTGATGACTTGCTTGAGATATTCATTTGCTTTTTTACCATAGGCCCATTCATCTTGTGCATATCTGTGGTTCCATTGGTCTTTCATTTCTCATCCCTCAGCTTGATCAATCCATGGTCTTCAAGCAATTCGATATCCCCTGGAATAATTCCAAGAATATCATCGGTTGAGATTCCGGTTGCGTGCCAGATGCTATTGGCGAAGGTTTCCTTCTTCATACGCCCGGGCGAAATGATGGCGTGGCGAGAACAGAGTGTGCGGATTTGTTCGACGGTCGAGGCCACTATCAGGGGAATTCCATTTATTGCCACCAAACCAACACCCAGTTTGAGATCGATATCCTTGTACCAAGTTCGCTCACCCCGTACCACAAATGCACCCCTGCCCAAACTTTCTCCACTTTCGGCTTGTTTTGAAACCTGACTTGGTTTTACCCAAAATACGGTACCATGTGCCCCTCCGGCATTCCATGAGCGTGACCATGCCAATGCCAGAGTCGCGGCTTGTAGGGTGTTTTCCTCGTCTAGTTCCGAATCTATTTTATCAACCAAACGGAATGCTGGCACCCCTTTGGGAATATGCGCTGGTGGTCGCTCATCGACGACAAAACCGATAGCTGATTTCAGGGCACAAGATGGGGCGCCATGAATATCAGCATGCAGATATCTATCACCCATCTTGAGGTGTTTTTTGACGATTGCATCATTTCCCTTAGCATCCTTGCCACCAATCATTAAATGACCTCCGGGTAGAATAGACCAGCGATGATTCTCAAACCACAATCGCCGTGAGCGTTTGATACGAGCCAATTGTCCGCTCGCTTCTTTTTTCGCCTGTTTTTTGCGTGCACTAGCAAGGGCGACTCTAGTTTCCTCTATGGCGGCTTCACCGCCGTAAATCTTGTTTTTCTGCTTGCGTCCGACCGAGAAATAACGACTGGCATTCTGATGAACTGAATCGTCGAGGTAGAGAGTGACTTTGGTGCTGGGCTTGCCATTTTCATCGGGCAAAAATACTTGCATGCTCCTCTTTGCTGCGTCGATTGAAGCAATCCATTCTATACTCTTGACCATCTTCCCAACCGCAGTAAACCCCTGCTCCGCAATAGCCTGATTGACCTGATTTAGCAAATTATCGACATGAACCCATTCATTTTGAATCGTATGACCTAAGGATTGCTGGCCTTCGCCTTTTAAATCGAATCCTGAAAGGGCTTTCTCCTGTTGGGCCAACCTTCTTTCCAACCTTTCAACTCCGGTAGAATGCCCTCGCCCGGGTGCTGCCACATCGAGTAATTCCTCCTCTCTTCGCGCCAGTGCTGCCGAATCGGGACCACCTTTCCAAGCATCGATTGCTGCTGAGAAAGTGGGGAATCGAAAGACGCTTTCGTCAAGTCCCAACGGCATTTCAATCGGCCACACCGCATTGCAGTTCTTTTCGATGAAGGCATCTCTATCAGCAGAGGGAATTGCCAAATCGAGTTCAGTAGTAGATTTGAGGTGAGCGAATCCTCCATCTTCAGTGGAATTGAGTATTTTTGTCAAACTGTGGTGGATTGGTGCTGCAGCGACATCCTGCGGCGCTGCTTTATCATCAAATTTACAATCGGCGATGACAGCTTTTGCCAGCGAGCCACCAAGGACTTCCTTCGAGCCAAGTGTGGCAACGAGATTCTTCTCGGAATTTGCTAAAATCTTTGAAATATCGTTAACCGTTAATTCGTGAGGGTCTTTGGAAGCAGGAGGCGGCGTGTAGATATGGCCTTTCTTGAGGGTGCGGTCGGCATAGGTCGCATGAGTAAGTGGTTGAATTATCATGCCATCTTCCTGACAAAGTATCAGATTGCCATCACGAAACATCTCGACATAGAGATGGATTATCCCGTGTTTACCAGCAAAAGTCAGTCGAGCTACACGGTCAAATCCAAGTTGTTCAATCGATTCTAGTCTGGCATTAGCGAGATTTTTCCGCAACAACATGGCGAATTGACCTGGATTCATCGGCATCGGGCGCTCGCGCTGACTGGTGTAGATACGCTGTCCTCTGACCATGACCAAATCGACATTATCAGCACCTCGTGGATTCATTCGTAATACGATTTGCTCGTAATGTGGTTGGTAGCATTTCTTGACTCTGGCACCGATGAGATGACCCAGTTCAGTACAGATCGCCCTAATGTCAATCGAACTCATCGATTCCTTCACGTGATCACCCAACCCTGTTCATTCTGCACAACTTTTTCTTCTCTTTCCAGCGCTAAGAGGTGGGCAAGGGTTTGATCTTCGGCGAGAATTGGGTGTGCATCCGGTGTATCCGAATAGGCATCCAAGGCGATATCTGCTGTAGAATTATGGCGGGAAGTTGCGGCGAGAACCAGCTGGTGGCGTTTGCTTCTATGATTGATATAATGTTCCAATTTTTC
>CAUYXQ010000049.1:0-8418 GCA_963577015.1 Candidatus Thalassarchaeaceae archaeon | reverse complement strand
AAGGATAGCCGCTTTGCTGGCTTTCTTGCCGCAACAGCCTTCTTCTTATTAGCAGGACTTTACGGCTGGGGAGTTTTCGAATTGCCAGCAAGATCACCAGTCGGCATGCCCGATGCCAGCCTATTGCTGCCGAGTCTAGCCGGCTTATTCGGGGTCGCTAATCTTCTCGACATCTATGCGACGACCAGTGAATTACCGCCGCAAAAAGAGGAGTGGGGCCTACCTCCGGCCGGCCCGCTAATCGTTCCATGTTTCCTCTCGAGTTGTGCTGGGGCTGCGATGGGGGTCCTGCCGGGCATGACAGCATCTCAAGCAACGGTTTTGGTCATGGGTGGAAGGAATGCTGTTTCTAAACTAAAAGGCGAGGAGGGGCTTGGCATGGATTGGGAAACCCGTCGTCTCTCGCAATTGAGTGATGAGGAATTATTAGCCCTTGCCCGGGCTGAAGCTGCAGGTGAAGGTGAGAGTCCTCAGAACGAGCAAGACTTGGAGATTATTGCCCTTTTATCGGCGACCAATACCGCGGTTACCGTCATGGTCCTCGGATTCCTCTACATCATCGGCCGTTCACGTTCCGGTGCCACTCTCGCCCTCAAAATGATGTATCCAATCGACACGTGGTCGGGAATAGACCCGACTGCTGACTTCATCCGTTTACTCGGTATTACCATCGCCGCCGGATTGATTGCCGTGCCGATAATGCGCCACGTCGGCAAGGGTATCTTACGATTACACGAAACCATACCACTTGAATCGATGGTCATCGGCGTAATCATCTTCATTATCGCCTTGGTTTGGCTATCTACCGGTTGGATTGGCGTCGGTGTTCTAATCGTCGGAACAATCATGGGTTTGATGCCACCTCGAATCGGCATTAGACGTTCTCACGGCATGGGAATCATCCTGGTACCGATAATGATCTACACTTTTGCCCAGAAATTAGACGCATTTGGATTCATCTGATTATAGCGAAAGTCTTAGTGAGATGAATGGAGCCCGAGGGAGTGATACGATGCGTGCCATAGCCACTTTTCTCACGCTACTCATGCTAGTGACACCGCTAACGGGACTCGTTTCGGCAAATGGTGCAAGGTCAATCGCCTGTAGCGGAGATATTTGTATTAGCGAATTGATGCCTAATCCATCTGGCCTTGATACCGGAGCCTTTCCAGATGGCGAATGGGTTGAATTGCATAATAATGGTAGTTCAGGAGTGAACCTCCAAGGCTGGAAACTAGAGGACAACTTCCACAGTCATCCAATAAACGCTGACACGTGGGTAGGTTTTGCCAATTTAAGCACACCTTATGTCCTTCCAGCGGGTTCTTATGCCATAATTAGCGAATCCAATCAGGGTTCACTCAAACTCAATAATGCAGGCGAGACACTCTATCTCAAAGATCCGACGAATACGATAATTCATACCGTTACCACCGGAACCGCATCGGTCAATACCTCCAAGGTTCCCGGTGCTACTGCGACTGACGATTATGCCGATTCGACCGGAAATACCCCCGGTAGCGCTAACTCCGGCGCTAGTAGCGGACCGACTTTTGCCGAAAGTGACCTTGAGATTTCTGAGATAATGCCTAATCCTTGGCCCAGCGAAGATAATGCGACCTGGCCAGGCGGAGAATGGGTTGAGATTTGGAATAACGGTAGTGATGTAATCAACATCAGCGGCTGGACGATTACCGATGCGGTCGGCAATGTTCTGCTTTTTGACAAAGACCATCTGATTGGAAATAATAGTTTGATGCAAGCAGGAGAATACCGAATTATCGCCCTCAACGGCAGTGCTCAATGGGGTATTCTCAACAATGGTCAAGAGACTTTGAAATTGGTGATGCCCAATGGTTCTTTTGTGCAAAGTCTACTCTGGTATGACACAGTAGCAGGATTCACGGTTATGACCCACTCCGATGGTAATATTGGACTTTCAACTTATCCAACCCCTGGTATGGAGAATTCAAGACCATTTTATTCTTTGATCAACACCAGTTCAGACATTCAATTCACTGAAGTAATGCCCAATGCAAGTGATGATGGACAATCATTCCCCACTGGAGAGTGGGTCGAAATACACAATAATGGTTCGTCTAATGTCGATTTATCGGGCTGGAAAATAGTTGATGGCATGGGTAATGAAACCATGATTGATACAAGTTCATTAGTGGTAAACTCTAGCCAATCTGCAACAATTATCAATGCTGGCGAAAGACGTCTTGTCCAATTTGACCAAGACACCAGACTTTGGGATGAATACAATCACCTTGTACTATTCAATAACACTGGGAATATTATCGACCTTGCATGGTGGAATTCCGACTTTGGTGAAAATGTATCCTTACTTCGCGATTCAGATATCAATCGCACATGGGCACCTTCGAGTATGCCGACCCCCGGACAACCAGAACCTAGTGAGGATACCATCGTCATCGATTTTCATATCAATGAGATAATGCCTTCACCATTCGGCACCGATAGCGATGCTTATCCGGATGGTGAATGGATTGAAATAGTCAACAATGGCACTACATATGTCGACATCAACGACTTCAGATTTACCGCTGGCGCTAGTGCAAGAGTTCTGATTATAACCCCGGAAAGAATGCCCTTACAGGAAAATACCCACGTCGCTCCTGGAGAAATCGCCTTAATCGCAGCAAATGGTAGTTCGAGTTTTTACCTGAAGAACGACCTAAGCGATGGCATTGAATTACTCGATGACGAGGGTGTGATTCTCGATTGGGCGATATGGGATGCGCCGACCGAAGGCGAGAGTCTTGTCGATAATTCCGCTACTTGGTCTAATTCTATGTGGCCGACACCTGGTGAAGAAAATCCCGATTTTACCCCATATAGTGGCCCGACTAATATCACCATAAATGAGGCGGGAGTCGATGACCAAGGTCCATTTGTTGAATTGATAAATACCGGAAGTGAAAACATAGACCTTCGTGCTTGGTTACTAAAATGTATGACTGACGGCTCGATCACCGATTCGGATTATATCTGGACTGGCGCATTGAGAGACAGCATAGATGCTTCCGCATCTGCTGGGGAATATGCGGTGGTCAACGGTATTATCAACAACGACTGCGATCAACTAATTCTTGAAGACCCAGATGGTATGGTGATTCATTCACTGACTTTTTCAGCAGAAATAAATGTGACTACTATTCTGAACAACGGACAAAGTATGGGCGCTTATGCATCGCAAGAATGGTTGATATTGCCCTATACTACCGCTGGTGCACCTAATCCAACTGCCAGTGCTTTTGCTGGCCCAGGAGATTTGCAGTTGACGATGATTTCACCAACTGAAAATCTTATCTCAATAAAAAATACCGGTGAGAAAACAGCATTCTTACTCGATTGGTCGATTACCACCACAACTCAATCCGTAGTTGAAAATTCCATTCTCCTAGATGGTTCACTTGCTAGTGGAGCAATGATCACACTTTCACTGGTATTAGATGATGACAGCATGGCGATTCGTTTGCAAGACTCAAGTGGAGTGGACGCGGATAGTGCGGTTTACGGTAATGGCCCGACATCGATTACCGGATGGCAAGGGGTAAGCATTTCACCCCCTGCAGAAAATGTTGGAGATCTGGTCTACTTGCGCGGCGATGGTTGCAATCACCTTCCCGATAGCAATACTAGCGTTGATTGGAAATTGCGCTGGAGTTTGGTTGGAGCAAGTCATTTCTGTGACGATACAAGTTTCTCAGGAATGATTGACTTCACCCCCTTAATAGGTCCTGAATCGGGTCTGGTTGACGTGATTAATTGGCTTGATTCGGCGACGACTAGCCTCGAGATTGCCCTCTATCAATTACACCACCCGGTATTGACCGAGCGTATTATCGCCGCCCACCAAAGGGGTATTGACGTAGAGGTGTTATTGCAATATCCCACCTATTATTGGGATTGGTATCAGGAGGAGACAACCTTTGGTTATCACGCATTATTGGTCGAGGCTGAGGTAGACGTCCGCTGGTTTGGGCATCCGGATTCCAACACACCTTATGCGATGATGCACAGTAAAGTTGCGGTCAAAGACGGCACCAGTGTTTGGATCGGTTCAGGAAATTGGAAATCCAGCACCCTTCCTTCACCAGATCAAGGCGGCAATAGAGAATGGGGTGCATTCATCAATTCGACCGACCTTGCCGATTCTATTCTGTTGCGCTTTGATTACGATTACTCCGTTGCGACAAATACCACAGGCACAACTCCTGATGGCTGGAGCCCCGGCTCATCCACCTCTCCTAGTGGACCCATAACCAGTTCGATGCAGGCTCAAATCAATGGGGAATTGTTGACCTGCCCAGATGATTGTATCCAAACTTTGGCTGAGATGATCAATTCTGCTGATGAAGAGATTCTGTTGTCCTTGCAATACCTCGAATTGGACTGGTATTGGGGGTGGCAGGCTAATCCACTGCTCGATTCACTATTGGCAGCAGCTCAGCGCGGCGTTTCGATTCGCCTGATAATGAATGCCCACTATCTCGATGAGAATCCCGATGTGCGCGACTCGGTCGAAGAACTAAATGAAAATTGGAGCGCTAAATACGGATATGATGTGCAGGCGATTCTAATGACCGAGAACGACGATATTATCAAATTACACAATAAAGGCGCGATTATCGATGGTGAAAGCGTGCTCATATCCTCCATCAATTGGGGTGATAACTCTATTTTGCGCAACCGAGAGATGGGCGTATTAATCCATTCTGAAGAAGTGACTGCACCATATCTTGCATCGTGGTGGCTAGATTGGAATCGCACCGATGACGCCACCGATAGCGATGGCGATGGCATGCCTGATTGGTGGGAAATAGCCAACGGATTGAACCGTAGCCGTCGAAGCATGCCCTTTGGATTAACCGAAGCCGAACTCGACCCTGATGGCGATGGCAAAACCAACCTTCAGGAATTCCTTGACAATACCGACCCATGGTCGAGTGGCAATGTAAGCAACGGTAGCGACAATACCACCGATGGCAATAATACCATAGATAATGGAAACGGTGATACAACTGCAGATAGCGATGGCGATCTCATTGAGGATTCTCTCGACCAGTGTCCGGACACGCCATCTGGAATTGCTACCGATAGCAAGGGTTGCTCAGCCGAACAGCTCAAACAATTGGCCCAGGACAATACCCAATCTCAAACCGAACTAGGCGGTGGCATGGATTTCATGTTGATTTTAGTTAGCATAGGGGGCTTTGTTTTCGTCACCGCCTTTACTTTACTTCTTCTGCGCAAGAAGGAGGACGAAGTTGTATTTACTGATTTTGAGCTAGAATCGGCCAAATCTTTCGAACAACCAGTGCTTGATGCAACGCCACCAATAATAACCGAAACCACTTCATTCCAAATGCCGGTATTGGATGGAACCGCGGGTCCACCCCCAACATCCAGCCCTGATATGTCACTATTCCCGGGTTGGGATGAGGCGACCGTTATTGGTCTTCTCGACCAAGGATGGACCATGGATCAACTAACTACCTATTATGCTGAACAGATGAGCGTAAATGAGCAGTAGGCTTACAAGGTACAGGCGCTAAGCGTGACTTGAACAACATGGTGTATCGAAGTAGTAATCCCGTTTTGAATCAAAGGTCATTCGCCCTTGGAGCTGGCCAAGAAAGGATGACCTATGAGGGAACGATAAACAAGGTTCTAATCTTATTCGCATTGATTCTATCTTCGGCCACAGTCACTTGGATTATAGGAGCAGATAATCCGGGCATGGCGGCCATGATGATGGTGGGAGGTGGTGTCACCGGCTTAATTCTGGTATTGGTTCTCATTGTGTCCAGACCATCCAACCCCGAGATATTGATGGGTAGTTATGCCCTTGCAGAGGGTATGTTCATCGGTGGATTTACATTATTCATGGAATCATTCTATCCCGGTATTTCGATTCAAGCAGGAATGGGAACAATCGGTGTATTCGGGTTGATGTTCACTCTTTATCGCTTTAAAATACTACAACCGACTAGGAAATTCATAATTGGAGTCATGAGTGCAATGGGTGGAATAATGCTGATTTATCTATTCAGTTTCTTCGGATCATTCATCGGTCTATCGGTTCCTTTCATCCATGAATCCGGACCGATTGGTATCGGTTTCTCTGTGATTGTAGTTTCGATTTCTGCTCTGATGTTGATAATCGATTTTGGAGTTATCGAATCCGGTGTCAATCACGGTGCATCCAAGAATATGGAGTGGTGGGGAGCCTTTGGACTGACTATCACCTTGATCTGGGTCTATATTGAAATGATACGCTTAATCTCGAAATTGCGCTCAAACTGAGGGGTCGTTTTGTCAAGGACACTTCGAGTCTGCAATCTAGAGGATTGGTTCGCCGGTGGCGAGCGAAAAGAGAATTTCATCCAAACGCTGGGTGATGCTCTCAAGGATATCGGTTTCTTTGCCCTTGCTGGACACGGTATCTCAAAAGAGAATATCGATGCCTCCTATGAGGCCATAGAACACTTCTTCAATCTCGACCAAACTACCAAGAGCTCCTATGAAAATACCGAAATCGCCCGCCAACGCGGCTACACATCTTATAGAATCGAACACGCCAAGGATAATCCTGAACCAGACCTCAAAGAATTCTGGCAAACCGGTAGGACATTGGCCGATAATCATCCTCTGAAGAGTAAATTTCCCGAGAACTTTTGGCCACATGCTTGCGCTCCGAAATTCGAACTACATATCGATGGGCTCTATAACGCGATGGAGAATCTGTCGATCGAGTTACTCAAAGCGGCATCACTCTATCTGGGCAAGGATGAGGATTGGTTACCGGATATGGCTACTGATGGCAACACCATCCTACGCGTCATACACTACCCAAAACTTGCACCAGACACCCCCGCTGGTGCGGTAAGGAGCGCCCAGCACGAGGATATCAATCTCATCACCCTACTGGTTGGGGCAACCGCTGACGGTTTGCAGGTGATGGACCACGATGATACCTGGATAGAGGTTGAAGGAAATCATGACCACATTATCGTCGATAGTGGCGATATGTTGCAAAACCTGACCAATGGTCTATTCAAATCGACTACCCACCGTGTGATAAATCCACCAAATGCTCTTTTGGACAGATATTCAATGCCGATGTTTGTTCACCCACGCGGCGATGTCGACCTTACACCATTGCCTGAATTTGTCTCCCAAACCGGTGGAAAGGCACTCTATCCTGAGATCAGTGCCGATGAATATCTATTCCAGCGCCTGGCTGAAATCGGCTTGACCTCCTGAGGTGATTCTATACCAAAAGTATGGACTATCCCCGAAATAATTGCCCACAAGCGTGATGGTAATGAAATGGACAAAGGTATGATTAGCAAAGTGATTTATTCTCTTAGTGGTGAGTCAATATCACCTGTACAAATAGGAGCCTGGCTCATGGCTTGCCAAATCAATGGCCTTTCGTCTGATGAGACAGCATCTCTCACCGAGAGGATGGCGTTTTCAGGTGAACATTTTCCAGCAGAGCCAGATCGTGTTGACAAGCATTCGACCGGAGGAGTCGGTGATAAGATGAGTTTGATTCTCGCCCCTCTGCTGCGAGCTGCGGGATTGCGAGTACCAATGCTGGCTGGAAGAGGTTTGGCTCATACAGGCGGTACTATCGATAAATTAGAATCTATACCCGGGTTCAATACTGGACTTACTCTAGAAGAGATGGCAACTAATCCCTGTTTCATCAGTCGTCAAAGCGAAGAGATTGCTCCCGCAGACCGTATTCTCTATGCGGCTCGAGATGTGACTGCAACCGTACCAAGCATTGGTTTGATCACCGCTTCTATCATCTCTAAAAAAGTTGCAGAGGGACTCGACCGATTGGTGCTCGATGTCAAATGTGGCAAGGCAGCATTCATGAAAAATATCGATGATGCCCGGGCTCTTGCCCAATCAATGGTTGCTGTAGGCACAGCACTAGAGATTGGTGTGGTCGCACAGATTACCGAAATGGACACACCGATTGGGCAAATGCTTGGCAATTCACACGAAATTGTCGAAGTTATCGAATGCCTCAAGGGACAAGGACCGCGTGATACAATGGAATTAGTGCTTATTCAGGCAGAAGCCTTGGGGGTGGACATCAGCCCGCATCTCAAAGACGGTAGTGGATTGGAGCAATTCAAGCAAATGTGCATTCGTCAAGGAGTTGAGGTAGATGTGGTTGAAAAATTGTGCGCCGACCCTTGGAGTGTTTTGCCAAAAGCAAAACAGAGATTCACCTGGAATGCTCCCTCTACCGGCTGGATAACCGATATCGACGCCTATCGTCTTGGCACACTCTTGCTGAGCATGGGAGCGGGTCGTAATCATCCAGACGATGAAATAAATCATGGTGCTGGAATCGAACTATTGTTC
>CAUYXQ010000048.1:0-8443 GCA_963577015.1 Candidatus Thalassarchaeaceae archaeon | reverse complement strand
ACCTTTAATTGGGGTATTCGAGCCTGTCTTCGACAAGGAGGGTTAAGTCGTAACAAGGTATCTGTAGGGGAACCTGCAGATGGATCACCTCCTAAGAAACCGGAGGCGGGGAGACTAGTTCTCCCCGTCTCCACTCCTTTTTTTATACACCTATCACTTTACTTTTTACACCGGTGTAATGTGGCTTTTAGATCTGTTGATTAACTAAATCTACAGTGAAAAATATCTCAATTCACTTTCTTTTGAAAATCTCAATCATTGTATGTCTAAAGGTTAACAATTGCATACTTGGTCCTTTTAGATCGACTGTAATTGTAGTTCCTCTGTTGAAATGGTATTCGTCCCAACCATCGGGTACGACATATCCTCGATGCATGTCGCTGGTTATCACTGTCGCTTCATCGGTCCATGAGAGGTGAGATTCATCTTTGATGCTGGGATCTAGATCACGTGCTACTACCAGGTAGTGACTATTTGCTTGAGAGGCATCGCCCAATTGAGTTCTGTGGGATATCTGGTTGAACCAAGCACCTTGGCCCAACCAGGTGGAGAAAAGTAAACCACTAGAATGTTGATTTGCGTCGATTTCTCCTCTTCTTAAGTGGTACTTTGATGGTGCATATTGTTTGGTATTGGCGATTAATAAATCGTTCATTGCGGGATCTGTGCGGATGCGATTGCCGCTGGTGGTTTCGATAGTTGCTTGCAATCGAGGGATTTCATTGATAATCGCCTCTCCGGCAAGAGCCGATTGGATGTCTTGGGAAAAAGTTTCGACATCACTGTCCATGTAGAATCCAAATGAGCCGCTGGGGTCTCCATTTCTCGGATGAGAATTAACCCCCATTACCGGGGTATTTTCATCGATATTGTGGGAGATTGAGGTAAGGGTTCCATCACCACCGAGCACTATCACCAAATCTCTGCCGATAAAATCAGCACGCCTTACACTCTCACGTGCTTTGATATCAACCCGCACATCAATCAATTCAGCAAGGATATTTTTTACTGATTCAAGAGACACGTCATGGACTGATTCAAAGTTCTTCTTGTAGACCAAGAGGATGTCTGACATACGCCCGCCTCATCTATTGGATGGGTCTCTCCCTCTTGAGGCTAGTTCTCTAGGACATCATTTCAAAACCTTGGACGACATGGACAGACTATGCAGCCACCAAATGAGAAAGATGATAGTTCGGAAATGGCGGCGCCGGTAATGGTTCAAACCATGGCTAGTAATCAGCAATTGGTCGGTCAAGTCGCACCACAAGCAATGATGATGGGTGGAATGCCGGGTAATGTGATTATGGTTCAACAGCCCTCTGCTGCGCCTAAGGTAATCGGAATATTGTCTATGATCTATGGAGCGTTTGGTATTTTCGGTTCTTTGATGGTAGTTGTAGGAGCGTCCTTGTTTGGAGATATTATGGAAGAAGCAGATATTGGTATAGACGGTAATATGCTGATGATCATTGCAATCGTTGGATTTGTTACAAGTATTGGATGGATAGTTGCTGGAGTTTGGATGAATGGACGGCAAAGAAGAGGTGTGCATTTGGCCTGGTTATTATTACTGTTTGAATTTGTTCTTGATATAGTAATCTCGCTTACGGGAACAGGAACTGGTGTTGAGGTTGGAGCTCTTGGAATCGGAATGTCGGTTGTTGGGACAGGGATATGTGGAGTGATAGTAGCGATTCCACTGATGGTTTCCAATAGTGGTCTCGACGATTCTAGTTTGATTCCCAAGTGATATCATCTTCTTCGGCTAGGCCCATCACATGGGAGAGTTGTTGACCGGCAAAGCCGCGACCTATGTTGAAGAGATGTACATCGAGACCAAAGAGCGTTACGAAATAATCTGCATCACCCAAGAGGTTGAACGAGTGGTGCGCGCTAGTGGCATAGACGACGGGCTGGTATTGGTCAATCCAATGCACATCACCGCTTCCTGTTATGTCAACGATCTCGAATACGGCCTGCATCATGATATCATGAAATGGTTGGAGAAGGTAGCACCTTTCTACGGCAGAGATGGAAAATCCGGCGAGGAATATCATCATCATCGCACCGGCGAGGATAATGGAGATGCTCATCTCAAGCGGCAACTGCTAGGACAGCAGGTGACGATGCCTGTGAGTAGTGGTCGCTTACATCTAGGTAGATGGGAGCAGATTCACTATGCCGAATTCGATGGCCAGCGGCGCAAACGTATCCTGATAAAAGTCGTCGGAATAATAACGGAGTGAGACATATGACTGAATTATCACAACCTGCTGAATTGTCTGGAGTAGCAAAAGGTCTGGGTATTACTCGCACCTCTTGGGGAAACGGTTCTTCTTCATATTCGCTGACTATAACCGAATCCCATTGTAATAAGGGTGGGGTAGCATTTGGTGGACTACACACGGTTTTACTCGATATGGCTCTTGGTGGCGGTCTGGTCTCTTTGCTTCCAGTTGAGGAGTGGTGTGCAACAACAGCCCTCAACACCGCATTCATCACCCCTGCTCATGTTGGAGAAACCATCACTGCTACGGGTCGGGTTGTCAAGCGTGGACGTAATGTCGCTCATCTCGCCGGTGAGGTAGCATCTGAATCCGGTCGGATTGTCGCTACAGCGACTGGCACTTGGGCGATTTGGCAAAGTAAGCCAGCCAGTATGGGTTGATTTTAGTCAAGCACTAAATCTCAATCACGACAATCTATTATCTATAAATCGTAATTATCATGTCAAAAAGAATAATACCCACGAAAGGGTACGCATGGGCATGGACATATCTGAATTAGAAATGGATGGCGGTTTTTTCAAATTTACCTTGCCGTATATCTGGTGGCAATGGTTGGTTTGGGCTCTTGGGCTGATAATCGGAATCGCTGGTATTGCACTGCCTTTTGTCGACGCGAGTAATGGTTACGCACCATTTTTCATCGCTGCAGTGGGTTTTATCATGATGGCAGGCATGTCACCAGGTTCGCTTGAAGCAGGAATATACAAAGTCAGGCAAAACGCCGCAAATCCCGAGGACTTTGCAGCACTTGCTGAACAAAAAGGGATGACCATTGAGAGTTGGTGGTTACAACAGCGCTCATATGTGCCGACCAATGACCCAAGCGACTGGATTTTAGCCGCACCTGGGCCAGCGACTTGGAATAATGATGACCGCTATGGTCAACACGAGGATGGTGAGCCTTTACCCGAGCATCCAGTAAAGGTTGGAACTCCAATTCCAGCAACCTTTTCTTCGCACTCTTTATTCTCAATTATGGCCATGGGTTTGATGTTCGCCGCTGGTATCTCGATTATGAAAGAGGCAGAGGGCAACAAGATGATCGCTCCAGCAATCGTTTCTGCAGTGGGCTTAATTGCATTATTAATTGGATATTTCAAAGCCAAAATCGTACGGCAAATGCTCGATACACCGACTTCATTAGTGCGTTCGATGGCGGTGGGTAATCCGGAATTGGTCGGTCAAGTTAGGCCAGGCCCAGAGGGTGTACTAACCGTTGTTGTCGATGGCCAACAGAGCATGACTGTCCACAATATGGTCGGTTATCACTGGTCATATGAGCAGTATCAATGTCGTACCGTAACCTCTACCGATTCGGAAGGAAACTCAACTACTAGGGAGGAATGTAATTGGCACACAGTTCGTCAAGAAAAGGGTGGCTGCTCTTTCATTCTTCATGACGGCACCGGCGGTGTTAGAGTCGACCTTCCCTCTTTCAAGCGTCGCGAGTGGGGCCAGATGATCAAGCGATGGGATTCCAAATGGGCTAAATCGATGGGCCAGCAATTCATGAGCAATCTGCTTAGTGGCGTTAGTGGCTATAAGGTCAAAGATCACCGCTGGACCATATTTGGTCTCAAGATGGGTAATCCGGTCTATGTTCTAGGGACGAGTGCAAGCCGTCCTCAAGAGGAATTAGCAAAAGAAGGGCTTGATGAAACGGTGCAAAACAGTCTATTGGTAATGAATGGTACTGATGCCCCAGGAGTCAAGGCGGTTATTCAGAGAGGCACGGAATTAGCAAATCTAGGACGTATGCGTTCAACTATGGAGATGGTTGTTATACCCGCGATATTGATGCTTGGTGGCTTAGCATTATTCGGTTTAGCATGATAGGATTGATGAAGTTCCTTTGATTCGCCTATAGTATGGCCGAAGACGTAGTAATAGTTGGTGGAGCAAGAACTCCGTTTTGTGAATGGTCTGGCGGCAAGCGTGGTGATGGACAGCCCGGTGGTTTGCTCAAGGATTACAGTGCTCTCAAACTTGGAGAAATCGCTATTAAAGGTGCGTTAGACAAGACTGGTACCTCCCCTGATTCTGTGGATCACGTGGTAATGGGCTATGCTTTGCAAACCTGTGGGCAAGCTATCTTTGGCGCACGACATGCAGGACTAGGTGCTGGTATTCCCGAGCATGTACCGATGTTGACTGTTTCAAGAATATGTGGCTCAGGTATTCAGTCTATAGTAAATGGTTCTCAAATGATAATGCTATCTGAAGCCGAAATAGTTGTGGCTGGTGGCATGGAGAATCTCTCACAAGCACCCCATGTGTTGCGTGATGCAAGGTCGGAATTCAGACTAGGACGTCCACCGCAAGCTGGCAGCGAATTAACCGTCGACATGGAGGATTATCTATTCACCAATTTACTCGATGGTTTCTGTGGCTCATTCATGGCCCAAACCAGCGATGAAATCTGCAAGCGAAAGGGGGTGACTAGAGAGGAGACCGATGAATATGCGGCACGCTCTCATGCCCGAACCGCTGCCGCTATTGCCAACGATGTCTTTGAACAGGAAATCGTAACTGTAGGCGAGGTTACTCACAAGGATGAGGACCACGTTGTGCTTGACTGCACGGCTGAATCCTTAGCCGGATTACGTACGGCATTCGGTCCTGAATCTCTGGTGACTGCCGGTAACGCCTCTGGCGTTGTCGATGGGGCTGCAGCGGTCGTCATCAAATCAGCGAGCAGAGCCGCTGCCGATGGCGACGAGCCCTTGGCGAGAATTGTCTCATGGGGTATCGTCGGCTTAGAGCCTGCAATAATGGCCTATGGGCCAGTCCCTTCTTCGAATCTTGCACTAAAGCGGGCTGGACTTTCAGTAGATGATATCGATCGCTGGGAAATAAACGAGGCTTTCGCCGGTCAAGCAGTTGCCTGTGTCAAGGACTTAGGGCTCGATGTTGCGAAGGTAAATGTCAATGGTGGTGCGGTTGGACTTGGACATCCTTTGGCTGCGACAGGGACTAGACTTGTGTTGACTCTTGCCTATGAGTTACAACGGTGCGGTGGTCGCTATGGTGTTGCTACTGCTTGTATCGGTGGCGGTCAAGGCATAGCTATGATTATCGAAGCACTTTGATCTCACATAACAGTGCTGTACATGTCCCAAAGGTAGCGCAATAACGTGGCGCCAATGGCGATGATGAAGGTTGTCCGAATCATCTTCTCTGGCAAATGACGAATAGCAAATCTAGCCCCGATATATGCGGCGATAAAAGCATTTATTGGCATCACTAGAGCTGCTACTATCCCTACACTATCATAGACCGCAGTATGACTTTGGTCGATGAAGATATGGCTGATAATAGCTACAGGGACAACCGCAGTGCCAATCAGATATGAAGTACCGGAAGCTCTGTGAACATCCATAGCTAATACTCTCCGATTCAAGGTGACGTAAATAGCGCCGCCGCCAATCCCCAAAATCCCTGAGGCCAAACCACCGAATGCTGCGCCTTTTTTGTAGAGACTGAGATTTCTATCAACTGTGATGAACTCATTGTGCGGCCGTAGGTTCCTCTCGATAACAAAGATCAATATCACTGCTGCAAGCGCTTTGATGGCCATTCCAGAGATGTATGATATAATCAGCCAAGAGATGATGGTGCCAATCACTGCGGAAGGCACCGCAGTTATCCTTCCAGCATTGGCTACTTCTTTATCGGCATGTCCGTCTCTAGCATGAGCTAAACTACTACCCAATGCTACCATCCATACCATTGTGAGAGAGCCGAGAATAGCTTCGGGAAGCGACCAACCGACAAGGTAGTGAAAGATTGGCATATAGAGCACACCGCCACCAAGTCCGAGAGGGCTGAAAGCAAAGGCGATGATGATAATTAGTATCGCTGCAAGCAGCAAAGAGGAATCCAAAATCACTCCTCCTCTGAATTGATGTACCAATGCTTTTTGCGTGGTGCTAGTGGCCGTTTCATCCACAGTGGCCTGCGCTCATTGCGCGGGTGAACTTCTCTTTCTTTGGCCCATTGATTCCATTGTTTATAGTATGCGAATGACTTGTCGGTGTCCACTTCAACATCGCCATATTTCTCATCAGGTCCTGGTTTGGATAGGCGAATCTTCTGCAACCAGCAGTGGGCTCCACTAATTGGGTCGGGCTGTACTGCATGAGTGATATTTTGATGCACACCACCATCGCGCCACCAGATCCGATTGGTATCTGGGTCATCGGATTTCCAGGGATGAATTCCACTGACGGTACGCATACGCATCTTTCCTTGGCCGACATCACTAATCTCAACCTCATTGGTAAGGAAGCGATTGCCGCCGTCTTGCTTGCGGCGCCATCTACCTATATGGTGCGAACAACCGATGACGCCGGGTTTTATCGATTCAGTTACCCAGACCTTATCGACAAACCAACCGATTTCGGTCTCGACCTTGAGCAGTTCTCCTTCAGTAACCCCTAATTTGGCCGCATCCTTGGGATGGACCCACAAGGGATTGCGGTGGCCGATTTCCACCAGCCACTTGGCATTTGCAGAGCGTGAGTGAATATGCTGAGGTAAGCGGAAGTTAGGCAATAAGCAATAGTGATCATCATCGGGCAAATTGTCGGGGTGAACTTGACTTTTTATCCGGAAATGTGGGATGGCGTGTTCGGGATAGCCAAATTCAACCATGGTTGGTGAGTAGAATTCCTGCTTGCCGCTCGGGGTCGGCCAGCCCTCTTCCTCATGCTTGCTGTAGGTCGCTTCTTCGATTAGGAAAGCACCGTGTTTACGCATGTAGCCAAGGGCGTCTAGTCCTTCCTTTTCCGCAGTTTCAGGCAAACCCGGGACTCGCTCAAACAGGTATTGATAATATTCGTCAATCGTGACCGTCTCACCTTCTCTATATGGTGACATGAAGTGCTTTTTGATTCCCATCTCTCCATCAGGGTCAATACGTAGACTCAATTCTATCCAAAACTCATCCTCTTCCCAAACCTCTCCGGGATTTATCTCGTGGGTGAACTTGACCTCCTTACCCTGGCGACGAGCGTATTCACGCAATACCGGTTGGCGGAATGCAACCCATTTGCCAGCCGAGGTCGCGTAGGAATTGACATCGTGGCGTTCGGATGCATGTCCCATAGGCAATACGTAATCAGCAAAGAATGCGGTTTCATTCCAGGTTGGTGTCAAAGCGATATGACAGCCGATGGCTTTCTCATTTTGTAACATCTCCATCCAAGAAAAGCCATCAGGATAGGTCCAGACCGGATTAAACACCCGGGTGAAGTAGACGTCCATGTCCCCTCGGCCATCTTTGATCATGTGCGGTAATATGTGACTCATTTCGAAATGTGAAAGCGTGTATTCTGGTGGGAAGTGTAGCTCATTCCATCCGTCAGGTGCTGGAGGTTCATCGAATAGTTTCGGCTTGAATTTGGCCCATGAGTTTGGTGCCGTCCCTCCTTTAGTTCCGACTGAACCAGTTAGGACATTGAGTAGATGTAAGGTTCTGGCAACCTGCCAGCCACCAAGGTTGCCAATTGAGGCAGAACGCCATACGTGTGCGCTCAACTTTGTACCAGCATTAGCGATAATTTCGCCAACTTCAATAACTTGCTCGACTGGTATGCGACATTCTTCGGCCGCATATTCGGGGGTATACTCGGAATATTCCTCGAGCACTAATTCCAAGAATCGCTCATAGGTTTTTGGCTCATCGCCATGGGCTGCATCCAGCCATTCTTCCCAGTTGACTTGATTTTCAACAAAGTCACGGTTTACCAACCCCTTCTCAATAATCATTCTCGCCCAGCATAGGAATAGTGCTGGTTCCGAACCGGGCCAAGTCGGCAGCCAATGGTCGGCCATAGCCGCTGTATTGGAGAGACGCGGGTCTATTACGATTAATTTTGCCCCGTCCATCATCCCTTCAAGAATTCGTTGAGCATGCGGGTTGAAATAATGTCCAGTCTCAAGGTGAGAAGAGGTTAGTAAGATGACTTTTGCATTGGCGTGGTCGGGTGAAGGGCGGTCGTGCCAGTGCCATAATGCGTAACCGGTGCGCGCACCTGCTGAGCAGATATTGGTGTGAGAATTATGACCATCAACCCCCCATGCTTTGAGAACACGGTTGGTATAACCCTCATGACCAGGCCTGCCAACATGGTAGACGACCTTGTCTTTGG
>CAUYXQ010000047.1:0-8446 GCA_963577015.1 Candidatus Thalassarchaeaceae archaeon | reverse complement strand
CGCCTTGAACTGGAGGACCAAAGATGAATCAAAGAAATAGCACCTTGATCCCTAAGAGGATAGCCGGCATCAGATTCAGTCTGATGGATCCTAGTGAGATTCGCAAGATGTCCTCGGTCGAGGTTAAGACCGCAGATACCTACAAGGATGACGGACACGCTTACCGCCAAGGTTTGATGGACCCACACATGGGTGTTATCGAACCCGGATTGGTTTGTCCTACTGATAATTGCAAGTATGATGAAAGCCCAGGTCACTTTGGCCACATTCAACTTGAGTTACCGGTCATCCACATCGGTTTCGTCAATCTAATCAAGACTTCACTCAAGGCTACTTGTAATACCTGCAGTAAGATATTGCTGCACGACGCACCTGGAACCCACCCCTCAAACCCAGAATTGTCAGAGCAGGATTATTATCGTGCTCGTGTGCGTGACTTAATTATCAAGCACGGCGTCGGTTCTACCGAATTCTCCAAGATTATCAAAGAGATAGAGAAGATTACCTCAGGAGCAAAACGTGCGGTGTGCATGCACTGTGGTGAGCAACAAGGAAAGGTAATACTCGACAAACCCACCACTTTCAAAGAGAGTATCCAGGCACAAGGTGGTGGCAAAGCAACTGAGAGAAAACTCAATGCTCGCGATATCCGTGAGTGGCTCACTGGAATCCCAACAGAACATCTGATCTTCATAGGAATGGATAAGGTAAATCGACCGGAGTGGATTGTTCTAAGAGTACTCCCTGTGCCACCTATTACCGTAAGACCCTCCATCACCCTAGATAGTGGCGACAGGTCCGAAGACGATTTGACTCACAAGTTGGTCGATGTTTTGAGAATCAATCAAAGACTCAGAGAAAACCGTGACTCCGGTGCTCCACAGCTCATCGTTGAGGACCTGTGGGAATTATTGCAATACCACATCACCACCTATTTCGATAACCAAACCAGTGGTATCCCACCGGCAAGGCATAGATCTGGAAGGACTCTCAAGACCTTGACGCAAAGGCTGAAGGGTAAGGAAGGACGTTTCCGTAGCAATCTATCTGGAAAGCGAGTCAATTTCTGTGCTCGCTCGGTTATTTCACCCGACCCATACCTCAGCGTTAACGAAGTTGGCGTACCGGTTAAAATCGCTAAGGAATTGACTGTGCCAATTCGCTCGACGACCAGAAACCGTGAGCAAATGCGGCAGATGATTCTGCGCGGACCTGCTGTTCACCCTGGAGTGAATTACGTTGTCCGCGGCGATAATCGAAGGATTCGCATCAATGAGCGCAGCCGCCTTATCAATGCTGGATTCCGTTGCCATAACCCCGAGTGTCTTTCTGAGACCACCCAGAGATTTGACCTCGACACCGTTCTGCCCGCACCCAATTTCCTTCCTGGATTAGTGGTTCGTAAGTTGATCAACCGTGAGGACCCCGAGTCCGGACTCGAAGACATCACCTATGTTATCGATGAGGAACCAACCATCGCAAATCTGCGTGGTGAAGGACTTGATGGACAGCCAATGGAGGAGGATGACCCAAGGGCTGTTCTCCACCACCGCTGGAAGTGGGAACTTGCTAACCCAGACCAACCTTACCCCGAGCACCTTGAGGTCTTCTGTCCACATTGTGGCAGTCCAGACAACGAATGGGGTGAGCGCACCCGCGTCGAAGACCGCCTCGCAACTGTCGACCTCAATAACAATCCGAAACCTGGATTGGTAGTAGAGCGCCACCTTATCGATGGCGATGTCGCTATCTTCAATCGTCAGCCATCCCTTCACCGGATGTCGATGATGGTGCACGAGATCAGGGTTGTCCAAGGACATACCTTCCAGTTCAACCTAGCGGTTTGTACCCCGTATAACGCTGACTTCGACGGAGACGAGATGAACCTTCACGTCATCCAATCCGAGGAAGCACGCGCCGAAGCAAAGATATTGATGAGAGTTCAAGAAAATATCCTGACTCCACGATATGGTGGTGCGGTCATCGGAGGAATCCACGATCACATCTCCGGAGTCTACCTATTGTCACGCCCTGGAACTTTGATTAAGAAGGCCAATGGTCTTGAGATTCTAGGAAGTATAAGTTATACCGGTAAATTACCAGAAATCATCACCGAAAACGGCAAGGAGTTCTTCCGTGGTACTGATTTGATCAGTGTGGTTATACCAGATAATATCCATCTGCGCTTTAGAAGCCGGTCTAATGACGATGTTGTCGTCAAGAACGGAAAGGTTTCGGGAACTCTTGACAAGAGAGCGATTGGTGCTGAAGACGGCCGTCTTCTCGACGCTATCGTTCAGACTAATGGTTCGACCTACGGTGCAAAGTTCCTCGACGACTTTACCCGTCTATCCATCGCTGCTTGCACAAGTCTTGGATTTACCACCGGTATCGATGATGAGGATTTGCCATTATCTGCACTAGCTGAAATCGAGATGCACAATGCTGACGCTCGCTCTGAAGTCAATGTAGAATTGGAGAAATTCGGCAAGGATGGTCGCAAGTATGAGGCCCGTCCTGGTAGAACACCACACGAGACATTGGAAGAGAATATCATGGTTATACTGGATAAGGGCAAGCAACGCGCTGGTGATGTAGCAAAGGACCATCTCAATGCATCTGGCTCTACCAATGCTGCCGTTAGTATGGCGATTTCAGGAGCGCGCGGTTCAATGGATAACCTGACTATGATGGCCGGTTCTATAGGGCAAGCGAAGGTTCGTGGTGCACGTCTCGAAAGAGGTTATCAAGACCGTGTACTCTCTCACTTTACCCGTGGTGGACTCGGTGCGAGGGAGCGTGGATTTATCTCTAGTTCCTTCAAGCGTGGCCTCGAGCCAACGGAGTTCTTCATGCTCTCTGTTTCAGGCCGTGAATCACTGGTCGATACTGCAGTCAGAACTTCGAAGTCCGGTTATATGCAGAGGAGATTGATCAATGCAATGGACGATTTAAAGGTCTATGACGATGGCCAATATTCGGTTAGAAATACTGCCAATAGGATTATTCAATTCGCCTATGGCGAAGACGGGATTGACCCTTGCCGAGCGGTGCACGGTTCTCCATTCAACATCGATGTCATCGTCGACAGTGCTCTTGGCACAGATGGACCGACTAGGGCCAGCGGTGAATTATTCATCGACGAAGGCGCTTCAGTAGACATCCTTGGTGGCTATGAGGATGATGAATACGCAAATACAGATACAGATACAGGAGGTGAGGCTTGATGGTAGTAAAGAGTGCAACCAAGAAGAAGCTCATGGACATGCTTGTCCCTGAGGATTTCGCTCACAAGTTGGCAGATGATCGCAAGTGGGATGACGTAAAGATACTCAGCACACAACAAATTTCACAACTTTGTGAGACCGATTCTGAGACCGCGGCTAAGATTCACGGTATCATCACCGGATCTGGTAAAGCAGGACGTAACCCGACTGGCGAAGGCGGTGGAGCGTCGACCAGTGTCAGGCTTCGTAGAACTACACGTCGCCGAAGAAAGGTTCGTGTCGATCAAGAACTAGAGGATTATAACCGCGAGGAGAAACTTCTTTCCTATCGTGATGAATTGATAGACGATGCGGTTTTCATCAAATTGAGTGAGGCAAATGATAATCTTGATGCAGGATTAAATCAAAGAGTAATCCACGACCTAACAGTTGCTTGCCACGCTAGAGAGAAATCAAAGTTGACCAAGCCTCAGGCTGAGAAGGTCGTCAAGGAATCAGTAGTCGCTCTAGAAAAAGCTCGCATCGACCCCTATGAGGCTGCTGGGATCATTACCGCCCAATCGATCGGTGAGCCGGGAACGCAGATGACCATGCGTACTTTCCACTATGCTGGTGTGGCAACTGTCAACGTCACCCAAGGTTTGCCTAGAATTATCGAAATAGTTGATGCACGTAAGGTACCAAATACTCCAACAATGATTATTCATCTCGATGAGACTCACCGTGTAGATGCAGAAAAAGCAAGGAAACTTGCGGCTGCAATCGAGATTACCACCACGGTCAACGTCGCAGATATCGAGACAGATGTCGCTCAGCGCCGTCTGGTCTTGAAATTGAAGAAGGGAAATATGAAGCAGAAGAATATGACCGGTGCCGAAATCAAGGATAAACTTGAACGTGCTCTACGTCTCTATATTCAAGCTGATAAGGAAAAGAACCCGCGCTTGTTGACCATCATTCCAGGTATTCAGAACGAAGCCGATCTGGAGGACATGGCTGAGAACCCACCATCCTATACCGAATTGCTACAACTCGAAGATAAGATTCGTGACCTAAGGCTCAAAGGTGTACCAAGTATTGAGAGAGCAAATGTGCAATTGGACGAAAAGACCGGAGAAATCTACCTCTCGACCATCGGTTCAAATCTAGCCCGTATCTCTGATATGGAGGGAATAGACCGTACGAGAACCTATACCAACAATATTATCGAGATTTACAATTATCTTGGAATCGAGGCAGCACGTCAAGCGATTATTAATGAATTACAGGCGACCCTTGATGGTGCTCGCTTAGAAGTCGACGTCCGCCACTTATTGATGGTTGCAGATGTAATGACCAGTGAGGGAGAGGTAAGAGCAATCGGTAGACATGGAGTTTCTGGAACCAAGCACTCAATCCTTGCACGTGCCGCGTTCGAAGTTACTGTCAACCATCTGTTGAAAGCTGGTATTATCGGTGAGAAGGATAGCCTATCTGGAGTAGCTGAGAACATTATCGTCGGACAACCAATCAGTTTGGGAACCGGCAGTGTGCAGTTGTATTACATCCCGGAGTGAACTTTCCAACCATGAGAAACACAAGTGGAGAATGGAGGAATAATAATGGATTTGAGTAGACAATTGAAATTAGCAAATGGAACCGGTAGTTTACTATTTGGTCAGAGACAGGCAGAAGATGCATGTGCTAAAGGTGCTGCAAAGTGTATTATCGTCGCTGCGAATTGCCCAACGGATTATATCGCGTCGATTCGCGCCCGACACCCCGAGGTCATAATGCATCAGACCAATATGGTGAACCGAGAATTGGGGGTGGCTTGTGGTAAGCCCTTCAGTATCTCCACCGTCTGTATTATCGATGCTGGGACAAGCGATTTATTATCCCTTGATGCCAACGTCGAATGACCAAGTGCTAAGGGCTGCACGCCTAGCGCACCGTCATGGGCTCAGACCTAGCAGCACTGTTTCACAGTCTTGGCTTTGATTTGGACCAAGAGGGTGTTCCTCGTATAAGCCCGGGGATAATCCAGTGGATTGCTCGAATCAATGCTACATCTGAAGTATTGATAGCAGGTTGTGATGTCGGTAGCGAAATCTGGTCGACGGGAAGTGGTTTTGCCCCTTTGGACATGGCCGCGTTTGAGACTTGGTCATACGATTTACCTGCGGGTAACCACCTGCTGATAGCCGAACGGGATATATCATTCAATATGGATGATTTACCAATCCGCGCACATCGCAATGTGGTTATTTGGACTAGAGATGACCTTTCACGGGTTGTCGGACAAGCGCTTCTCGAGGGAAGATTGCAAATCGATACAGTAGATCAGGACCCCGAGGTAGAATCAAAGATTGGCATAGATCCATTTCATCCCTTAGAAGGAGAAGGCCCGTTTTTTCTTGCCGATAATCATGGCTTGGAGGAACTGAATGAGCACGGGTTGGATGCGATTTCTTCAAGCCCGGTGTTGATTTATGGAACCGCACATCTGGTAAGTGCTATTCTTCGTGGGCCGGAAGAAGAAGAGGAAATCACGCGCATTATACTTGATTTCGGCATCCACTCTCTCGCAGGAGAAATATCACTCCTAAACTATCGGCCACGTATCAATACCGTAACCCCCGACACCAATTCCCCTGTTGATTTTTCAAAACTCCTCTCACAGAGAAGATCTACCCCCTCAACTGGAGGTGGCGAATTATTGCGTTGGTGGCGAATCGTCCCTGAATCACTCAAGGTTATCGAAAAACCCCTTACTGCCCCCGGACGCAGGGGAATTGACCCTCAAGGCGGCTATTGGCTGTTGAATTTAGCGACCGGGAAATTATTGCGTAGACAGCCCTGACAATGAGAGGAAGCATTCATCACCCTTGGACGATGGAGGATTGGTTATGCGAATCAAAATAGGTGCCATGGCAGTCGTTTTGATTTTTTCTTCCCTAAACTTGGTAATCATTGGAGAAAACCCTCATACTTTCTTGGAGAGCGATGAAATCGCCTTCACCGATTCCGAACCGGTCCATCTGGTTTCGGCGAGCACCTCTAAAAATGTCTACGGCCAAGGAATCGCTAAGCTCAATAATGGCTGGGTTGTTGCGGGTGATCTCAATACCAGCGCACAATTCGGTAATTTTCAAGTTGCAGCCAACAGTCCAAACGATTTTCCACAATACAACATACGGCCTGACCTCTTTGTATCTCATCTTGGTAGCAATGGTCAATGGTCTTGGGCAAGTTCTCCGGATGCTAGCGGAGGTATCGCTCTATTTTCAGCGCTTACCAGTGGACCAAATAATGAGACTTACATCACAGGTACATTTTACGGTGAAGTCGAATTTGGTGCCCACAAGATTACCTCTGATTTTTCTGATGAGGACACTTTCATAGCTAAATTGAATTCACAGGGAAATTGGCAATGGGCGGTTGGATTTGAAACCCTTTCAGAATCTGGTTACTCACTAGCAGGAGGTGTTTCAGTTGCGCCAAATGGTGATGTAATTGTCACAGGTACGCATACTGGATTAACCGACATGGGAGGAATCGAAGTCAATGCCTCTGATGCAGAAGTCTTCCTAGTACGCTTTGATTCGAATGGAAATACGCTCTGGGCTCGTAACGCAGGAGGATTGGGTAGTGAAACAGCAACTGGTGTGATTGTTGATTCAACCGATCAAATATGGCAGTTGAGTTATACTCGTGACACCTTTACCGTAGATGGTTTGACTCACGAAGCAGTTGGTGCAGTTGATATGGTTCTAACTAGATACAATAGCAACGGTGATGCAATATCTCTTTCTGCAATAAAAGGCGGAAGTTCATCCGAAATCATTGCAGGTTTTTCGATGGCATTGGATGCCAGCAACCGGCTCTATATTTCTGGTATATTCACAGGTACGGCTAACGGCCCAGGTTTCAGTCTCACTTCCGCAGGTGGCCAAGATATTTTCGTGGCAAAGGTCTCAAGTTCGGGCTCATATATGTGGGCTGATTCTGCTGGCACTACTAACGATGATAGCGTAGAGGACATTGCGGCATTGGCAAATGGTGACGTTTTCATCACAGGCTCCTTTAGTCCAAGTATGGACATAGGTACTGATTCGGTTAATTCCGCTGGCTATAAAGACGGATATATTGCACATATCACCAGTGATGGCGACTGGGATTGGATTGAATCAATAGGTGGTACAGATTATGATTATTCTTTTGCTATAGCTGCAAGTGACCAAGGCCGCATAGCCAGCACCGGTGCTTTTGCTGCTTCGGTGACCAAGGGGAGTACAACCATTTCCAGCACTTCTTCGCTTGATCTTTTCGTGTGGGAAGTCGACCCTATTTTGAATAAAGACAGTGATGATGATGGGGTCATAGATCTCGAGGATAATTGTCCCGGAGTTATCAACACCGAGCAAACCGACAGTGATTTTGATGGACTCGGTGATGAATGTGATTATGATGATGACAATGATGGTATTACTGATAATTCTGGTGATGATTGTCCGAGGGGGGGTAAGTTCAACTGGACTAGTGACAGAAACAATGATTTTGATTTTGATGGTTGTCATGACCTCGATGAAGACGATGATGACGATAACGATGGTATCCCCGATGCCGATGATTCGTGTGTAAATACCGCATATAGTCCGCCAAGGGGATGGTGGCAACCAACTTCTATATCGGATTTAGACGCCGATGGTTGCCGTGATGCTGATGAAGATGACGATGATGATGGGGATGGATATATCGACTCACTCGACAATTGCCCATTAGAAATCGGCACTTCAACCAATAACGGCATGGTCGGATGTCCCGATGCTGATGGTGATGGTATAGCAGATTTAATCGATGATTGCCCGGTGGTAGCAGGAACTTCGATTTACGGAATGCTCGGTTGTCCAGACTTTGATGGTGATGGTTGGCCCGACTCTCTTGAGCCACTACCTTTCATCAGCGATCCAAGCCAATGGTCGGACGAAGATGGTGATGGTTATGGCGACAACCCAGATGGTAACCTATCAGATGATTGTCCGACAATAGCAGGTATTTCAACCAATGATAGACTTGGTTGTGGAGATGCTGATGGCGATGGCTGGTCTAGAGCAACTGAATCCTACACCGTCGAGAACGGTGCGGATTTCAATGATTCTGATGCCACTCAATGGTATGATTATGATATGGATGGCTTTGGTGACAATTGGGCCAATAACTCATGGAATGACCGCATT